>JAFMQT010000318.1 GCA_017354515.1 Nocardia sp.
GCGGGTTTCGCCGCGCTGGCGGTCGCCGCCGGCACTGCCTCCGCCGCACCAGCCGCACCAGCCGCGCCCGCCGCACCGGCCGCTCCGGTGCCGGGTACCACGATCAGCCTGGATCCGGTTCCGGGTGTGCACTACCAGGCCGATCTGCGCGATCACTCGGTGGTGGTCAATACCGGTGCGGGCACACTGACCACGCGTGGTTCGCAGTTCCAGGTTCAGGACAGTCAGAAGAAGGTGGTCCTGGGTCAGCCGCTGACCACCGGAACCGACCGGTCGCAGTGGCCGGGTGCCGCCAAGGTGCAGAACTCGCCGGCCTCCGGGGTGAGCCGCCCGCTCGTCCCGGCCGCGGCCGCCGTGGCCCCGCCGAAACCGGTCGACAGTGATAAGGACGCCGATCCCAAGGCCGACTTCAACGACGCGATCGGTGTGGCCGCCAACCAGGTCGGCCTGGCCACCGCGGTCGGCACCATGGCCGGTGGCGCGATCGGCATCGCGGTCGGCTGCCCGATCGGCGCGGTCACCGGTGGTCTGACGGGCCTTCCGACCGTCGTCGGATCCCCGGTACTCGCCGCCCTGGGTTGTGTCGTGGGCGCCGGAACCGGTGCGGGACTGGGTGCCGCCGTCGGCGGTCTGGCGCTGGGTGTTCCGGTCGGAATCGCCAGCGGTGTGGAGATGTACAACACCCTGCACGCCAAGGGCAAGGCCTGAGGTAGTGCGGATCGAGCCCCGTCCGGATATGCGGACGGGGCTCGACTGTGTCCGCGGTGCCTCGCTCAGCTTCCGGCGGCCACCGCCCGGATCGCGTCGGTGACAGCCGCCAGGGCCAGCAGGCGAACCACATCGATATCGGTATCGACGGATCCGGTTGCGGCGGTGATGAATCCGTCACCGTCACAGCGCGTGTGCGGGGGAGCGAGCGCGCGGGCCAGGCCGTCATGGGCGCCCTGGCACACAATATGGCAGCCGGTCTTGTCCAGGCGGGCATTGGTCAGGACCGCGCCGATCGTGGTGTGCGCGCGTCCGGCATCGAATTCGAACGGCCGGGTGAGTACTTCCACCGCGTCCAGACCGATATCGCCGCCGCCGAGATCGATATCGCCGAACGCGTTCACCGCGCACAGCGCACCGACCACGACATCACCCAAAGATCTTTCGGCATAACTGATTCCGCCGCGAACCCGGCCTTCCGGCCCGCGCCAGTTCGATACGTACGCACCGGTCCCGGCGCCGATCCGCCCTCGGCCCGGCTGCTCACCGGCGCCCGCCGCGGCGGCGTAACCGTGGTCGGCGGTGGGCCGGGCAGCCGGATCACCAGCAGCGAGATCGAACAGCGCGAGAGCCGGCACGATCGGCACCTTGCCCGCCGGCGTCAGCACACCGCGCCCCTGTTCCTCGAGATACCGCATCACCCCGTCCGCGGCCGCCAGCCCGAAAGCCGAACCACCGGTCAGCACAATGGCATCCACCTGAGTCACCGATTTGTCGGGCGCGAGCGCGTCCAGTTCCCGCGTGGCCGGCGCACCGCCACGCACCTCGCACGACCCCGTCGCCCCTTCCGGCAGCAGCACCACGGTGCATCCGGTCTCCCCGTCCGAATCGGTCCAATGCCCCACCTGGACTCCGTCGATCCCAATGCTCATCCCGGCCTCCGATCGCGCTCCCGGCGACAATGTACCTCGTGCCGAGCCCCAGGTCAGAGCTGCTCGATGCGCCCCGCGACCATATTCACCCACTCGTCCACCAGCGGTTCGTCGCCGATTCCCAGCGGCCTGACATCCAGGAACAGCGGGAACATCCGGTGGGCGAACAGCGCGTCCAAACCGGCGGTGGCGATGGCTTCCGCTTCGGCGCGAGACGCGTGCGGGACGCGGCGCTGGATCCAGTTGGCCATTCCCCGGTAGGACGCGTCGAGGAGTTCGGCGAGGGTGTCGGCCAGGCGGCGCGGCCGATCGCGCAGTTCCGAGGAGACGATCCGCAGCAGCATCGCCTCCTCATCGATCACCTGCAGCGTATAGCGCGCGAGAACCGTCAGTTCCGAACGCATATCGACCAGTCCCTCGAAGATGCGGCGAATATCGCCGAGGGCGCGCAACCGGTCCACCTGCCGTTCGATGCCCGCTTCCAGCAGCGATTCCTTGGAGCGGAAGTGGTGGTAGAGCCCGCCGGAGCCGGGAGTGAGCCCGGCGGCCTGCTCGATCTGCGCGACACTCGTCGCCCGGTAACCCTGTGTGCCGAACAGCCGCATGGCCTCGTGGATCAGCCGGTCCCTCGTCGGTGCGGTCATCGCCGTCCTCGCTGTCCATCGCGCCCGTTCGCGCCGCCATTCGTGCCCATTGACAGCACCTAAGTACTCACTTAGTGTAACCAAGTGAACGACCTAAGTAAGCACTTAGGAGGTGGGGATTGTGGTTGCGCCGGACGGCACCGCCGTGCCCGCACGCGTGTCCTTCCTGGACGATCCGCACCGCTGGCGGGCCGAGTACGGAAACCTGGCCTACGACGAAGCACTGGAATCGTGGGTCGTGGTCGGATACCGGGCAGCCCGCGAGGTGCTGGTCGCCGACGGATGGAGCAGCGACCCGGCCAACTCCGAGACCACCCGGCGGGTCCTGGCACAGTTGGGGATGAGTGAATCGCCGCTCGCGCGCACCATGCTCGCGCTCGATGGTGTGGACCACAGCAGAATTCGGGACGCCGTCCGCGATGTGTTCACCCCCCGCTATATCGCGCAGTTGACTGACGGTGTGCGGGCGATTGCCGCCAGCGTGATCGAGCCGCTGCCTTCCGGGGAGCCCTTCGAGTTCATGTCCGAAGTGGCGCAACCATTTCCGCTGGCCGTCATCGCCGAATGGCTGGCCCTGGATGTGGACACCACCCGCATTCTGTGGGACGGAGCCGGGGATTTGGTCCGTATGCTGGACGGATTCTTCGCCACGGAACCGGATCTGACCACCGCGACCAATACCTTCCTGGCGGTCGTCACCGAATTCCTGCCGCTGGCCTCCGACCGCCGGGACCGGCCGGGGGAGGATCTGTTCAGCGTCCTGGCCGAGGATCCGCGGCTGGATCTGGACGAGGTGGTGGTGAACGCGATCTTGCTCGCCGTCGCCGGTCATGAGACCACGGCGAATCTGCTGGGCAGCAGCATGATCCGGTTACTGGACGGTTCCGGCGGTGAGCGCCTGGTCGATCGGGTCGATACCTCCGACCCGGCCGTCATCGACGAACTCCTGCGCCTCGATGGACCCGCCCGCCTGCTCGCCCGGGTCGCCCTCCGCGACCAGACGATCGAGGGGCGGACCATCGCGGCCGGTGAGCGGGTGGTCGTCGGCATCGGGGCGGCCAACCGCGACCCCGAACTATTCGCCGATCCGGACGAATTCCGGCTCGATCGGACCGCGGCGCCCCCACATCTGGCCTTCGGCTTCGGACGCCACCGCTGCCTGGGAGCGGCGCTGGCACGTCTGGAAGCGGGAACCGCATTGCGGCAGATCATGAGTCGAGGTCCCGAACTCGCGGGGCCGGTGCGAATGCGAGATACGGCTGTCGTGGTGGGCCCCGAGACCCTGCCGTTGACCTTTACGAAAGTGATGAGCCATGAGTGAGCAGATCGGTCCGGCCCCCGAACAGCGATCGACGATCCGGGCCGGACGCCTCCGCCGGACCGCCCCGATCGCGGGCTTCGCCGCGCGTGCCGCGGGGGGACGAATCGTCGCCGGATTGCGTGCTCGTGGTGGCGATTCCGAGGCGATCGACCGTTTCCATCAGCGCACAGCAGAACGCTATGCCGAACTTCTCGGCCACTCAAAGGGCGTGCTGATGAAGGCCGGGCAGATCATGTCCACCTACGATGTTGATCCCGAGGGCAGCGTGGCTGGCGCCTATCATCAAGCACTGCAACGACTTCAGGCTGACGCCCCGCCGATGGACTACGAAACCGCGCGCGAGACACTCGAACTCGACCTCGGGAAGCCGATCGGCGAACTGTTCACCGAATTCTCGCAGGTGCCGATGGCGGCGGCCTCGATCGGTCAGGTCCATCGCGCACGGCTGGCCGACGGCAGGGATGTCGTGGTCAAGATTCAATATCCCGGTGTGGCCCAGGCGATTCACGACGACCTCGCGAATACCGAACTGCTGGCCACCTTCCTGAAACTCGGTACCGCACTGACTCCCCGAGCCATGCGCACGGACCAGCGGGCCACGGCCGCGGAGATATCCGAGCGGATCGCCGAGGAGGTCGACTACCGCAACGAGGCCCGCAATATCGAGATGTTCGCCGAGTTGTATTGCGATCATCCTTTCATCCGGGTTCCGGACCCGATTCCCGAGCGCAGCGGTGACCATGTGCTGACGATGACCTATCTGGACGGCGTCGATTGGGCGAAAGCGCGTACGGCGGACCAGGATCTGCGTAACGCGTGGGCCCACGCGATCTCCTACTTCGCCTTCGCCGCCTATCGGCACAGCAATCTGTTCAATGCCGATCCGCATCCGGGCAATTACCGGTTCGGTATGGACGGGACTGTCGGCTTCGTCGACTTCGGTTGTGTCAAACAGTTTCCGGAGCATATTCGGCGAGGTGTGCTAGGCCTGATCCGCGCGGCCGGGGACGGTGATCCGGACACCCTGTTCGAATTGCTGCACGAATACGGTTTCGTCGACGCCGATTCCGATCTGACCGCCGCGGAAGCGTACGAATGGTGGTCGCTGATGGCCGTCGGCCTATTGACCGAACAACCGCACCATTACACCCACGAGGACAGCACCGGCATCATTCGCTCGCTCTACGACTCCAGCGATGCCAGTATCGCGTTCCGCAAGATGAACGTCCCCAGTGATTGGGCTATGCTCTCGCGCATCAATATGGGGATGTACTCGATATTCAGCGCCATGGACGCGAGTGTGTACAGCCGGGAAATCCTCGATGTGCTGGACGGGGTGGGCGAGCCGTACACCGAACTGGGCAGAAAACATGTCGAGTGGGCGCGCGCCAGATCCCTGCCCTTCGGCCTGGATATCCGCCGCTGACCTGCGTCTTCGCCTATTCGAGAACGCGCACGACCAACTGCAGGACTACCAAAATAGCGATGATCATGATGATCGCGCGGTGCTCGGAGATTTTCGCATAGTCGAACACCGATGCCGCGACGACGAACGCGATGACCAGACAGGCGAACCGTTTCACCGCACCCCCTCGAACTCCTCTCGAGCATAGGAATTCCGATTTCGGTTGCGCCACAGGGGCGTAAGGCAGTGGCGGTGTAACGGCGACGCCGGGACGGTGCGGTGCGGGCGCGGACGGGACGAGGCAGCGTAATGGCCGGGTTGTCCGGTTTGCGGCCCCGCGGCGGACGCGGCGGGGCTGCCGGCGGCGTGGTCGCGGCGCGCCGACGGGGCTGCGATGGAGTTGCCGAATTGGTATGAGATCAGGCATTGTGACACTTCAACCTCCTCGCCGATGGTGCGCGGATGCGGTGAAAAGATGAGGTGAGACGTCGATCGGAGGTGGCCGGTGACCGATGCGGCCTCGGCCACGGATGGCGATACTGCCCCGTTGCCGGTCTCCTCGTCCGGTGATCCCGAAACGCTCCCGTTGCCCGTCACGGCCCCCGCACGCCGGCGGGTGAGCTGGGATGTCATCCGGGTCCTGGCGCTGATCGAGGTGGTGATCTTCCACGACACCTATCTGGGGCCGGCGACCGAACCCGGTATCCCCGATCTGAAGCATCCG
>JAFMQT010000319.1 GCA_017354515.1 Nocardia sp.
GTGGTGGTTCGGGCAGTGGTGGTTCCGGGAGTGGTGGTTCGGGCAGTGGTGGTTCCGGGAGCGGTGGCTCCGGTTCTGCGAGCGAGGCGTATCAGGCCGGTTACCAGGCCGGCTATCAGGCGGGTGAGGAAGCATCGCAATCCGGGAACGGCGGCGGCCAGGGGACCGGCCAAGGACCCGGGGGAATGGAAGGCCCCCAGGGCTACGGAGAGGGAGGCGACGGCAGCGGCCAAGACGGCAGCGGTGGTGAAAACGGCGGCGGTGGTGAAAACGGCAGCGGTGGCGAAGGTAGCAGTGGCGAAGGTATCGATGGCACCGGGGGCGGGCCGGGCGGCTGGTCCTCGGGATCGAACTCCGGATCGGGTTCATCGGGCGGGTCGGGCTCCGGTAAGTCCGGCAGCGGGAATTCGCAGAGCCCACCCAGTCTCGATGATCTGCTGAAACAAGCGGGGTTCGGCGGCGGATCGGGGTCGGGCGGCGAGTCCGGGTCGGGCGGCAATTCCGCCACCGGTACATCGCCCTCACTGCAGGATCTGCTGGGCGGATCCGGATCGGAAACTGGAAACTATGGCACGCAAGGGGGTTCGGAGAACCCGCTGGGAAGCCTGCTGTCCGGTTTGACCGGAGGACAGGGCGCGACCCCCTTGTCGAGCGCCCTCCCGCAGAACACGGGGGGCTCGAACTCGGCCTACAACCCGAACTCGGCCTACAACCAGAACTCACAGCAAGGAGCGAACAACCCACTGGCTGCGCTGTTCCAAATCGGCGAGAACATGATCCAGGGCGTCGAGCAATCCGTCGGCCAGGGTCTGCAGCAATTGCTGCACATGGCCTCCACGGTCCCCGGACTCGATCAACTGCTCTCCGGTATTCCCGGACTGGATCAGTTGGCGCACGGTACGCCGGGAGCCGATCAACTGCACGGACTGGCGGATCAGTTGCGCACGCTCAGCCATCAGCCGGGTATGGAGGGGCTGGCTGATGTCGCGGACAAGTTGGATCCTCAGCAGGGTGCGGGCGGCGGTGCTCCCGGCGGAGGAGCCGGTGGTGGTTTGGGTGAGGGCCTGGCCGGCCTGGCCGGCGGTGCGGGTGCCGCGGGTGGCGGGCCGGGCGGCCTCTCGGCGGGTGATCTGGGGATCGACGCCGGTTCGGGCGGCCAGCTGAACCCGCCGCAGCCGACCGACAAATTCCCGCGGGCCACCTTGCCCAGCGCCGCATCGGAATTCGGTTCGGCACACGACCCGGGCACCGATCCGGCGAGCACCGCGGGCCAGGGGATGGGCGCGCCCGGCCCGATGGGAGGCGGCGCCGGCGCCGGGCAGCAGGGCCAGCCCGGACAGCACAAGCGACCCAAATACCTCACGTCCGCGGAGTGGATCGATGAGGCTATGGGCGACACACCATTCCGGGTCAAACCGGTGATCGAACCGTGAGCGGGACATTGTGAACAGCTGGACTCTGACCGACCTGGAATTCAAGGTCCTGTGCGATATGCGGCTGTTCGGAATGCTGCCCAGGCCTTTCGTCATCACCAGCCGAATCCCGCTGATGGAGGATTACGAGCGCGCGTGTAAACGCACCCGCTCGGAACTCGAGCAGCGGATGGACAGCGAGTTGGAGGCGGTCGTCGACACGATGGCGCTGCCGGATGTGCTGGTGACCGCGCAATCGTGGGACGAGGCCGATTTCGAGGATCCGACAAAGCGCGTGCGGGTGTACGCCGGCACCCGCGGCTCGCGCGGATTCATCACTGTCCAGAATCCGGGTGAAACCATATGGCATGCCGAAGGTTTCACCATCACCTCGTGTGATCCGCGGGCACTCGGCGACCGGGTGGCCGGATTGTTCCCCACGGTGGAGGCGGGTCGGCGGGAATCGTTCGCTATCGCCACCGGCGAGGAGGGGCTATCGCAACATACCTACTCGATGAACGCGCATTCGATGGTCGCCGACGAGGAGGAAGTTTTCACCGCTCAGCGATTCTTCACCACCCCGGCGACCTGCGCCGGTTCCATCCGGCTGACGCAGGGACGCTCCAGATTCGGGCCGCGCGGCCGCATCACGACCGCCCTCGCCTGGCGGGATCTCGCCGGGGACGGACGCTATGTGGCTCCGCTGGACACCCCTGATCCGTGGGCGACCGGGATGGGCACGACGGGACTGGCGGCCTGGGTCGACACCGAGATCGCGAACGTCATCGAGCGCATGGACGACTACCAGGAAGTCGATGAGTGAGGATTTCAGTGGTCCGGAAATCATGCTCGATCTCGCGTTGAGCACCTCCGAACCTCGACTCGACCTGGCCTTCGGCGCGACCCGGCTGGTGGTGCTGTGGCATCCCGCGGACGTCGGTTACGTATTGGCCGACAACGCCGCGAACTACAGCAAGGAAACGGCGCCGACCCGCCTGTTCCGCGAACATGTGGCCGACGGCCTGCTCACCGCGCCCGAACGGCGATGGCGGGCCGAGCGGTTGATGGTGAATCCGGCGACCCGTGATACTCCCGCGATCGAAAGGGCCGCACGGCGGCATGCCGACGCGGTTGTCACCGAACTGAGCGTCGCCGCCGAGGCCGGCGAGCCGGTCGACCTGACCGCCACCATGAGTGCGGTGACCTCGCGAATCACCATGGACGCGTTATTCGGATGGGATCGCGACGAGGAGGTGGAAGCGGCGGTCGCGGCGGCACTGGACAGCCGCGATATCGCGCACCGACTGCTGCCTTCGCCGAAGTCGGTGGCCGCCAGCGGAGTTCGTGATCGGCTGTTCGAGGTGCTCACCAACCGGATTCGCCGGCAACCGGAATCCGACTTCGGCCCCGCGCTACGGGACATGGCCGATGCGGGGTTGTCGCTCGATCGCATGGTGCATCAGGCGGTGACGCTGTTGTTCGCCGGATCGGAGACCACCGCCGCGACGTTGTCCTGGACGTGGATCGAGTTGTGCCGCAACCCCGATCGCTACGACCGCTGGCAGCACGAGCTGCGGGCCGGAGGGGCGCGGGCACGGGCGGCGAGCCGTGCGGTGTTCACCGAGGCGGTGCGGTTGTGGCCGTCGGCGTGGGGGGTGGGCCGCTGCGCCGAGTCCGACGATCACATCGGTGATCTGCCGGTCGCGGCCGGTACCGAGATTCTGATCAGCAGCTATCTCACCCATCGGATGGCCGAGTTCTGGCCGGAGCCGGAGCGTTTCGACCCGGGCCGGGCGCATCCCGCGCGCAGATTCACCTACTACCCGTTCGGTGTCGGACATCGGATGTGTGTCGGGCAGTCGTTCGCGCTGCGGGAGGCCGAGATCGTGCTCACCGCGCTCGGGCGGCGTTTCCGCTTCCGCACCGAGGCGGCGGTACCGGCCCGCCCACGCTTCGAATACACCCTGCGCGCCCCGAAACTGCCGGTGCTTATCACCCGAAATCCGGAGTGAGCGAATGAGATTCCACGTTGCCGCCCTACCGCACACCCTTACCACCAAGTACTACTGCTCGTGTCCGTTCACCCACAAGGTGCGCAAATTCTGCGACATGATGATGAGTATGGGCCACGAGGTCTATCTGTACGCCGGTGAGGAGAACGAGGCCGCTTGCAGCGAACTGATCACCGTTCACACCGCGGCCGACCGCCTGCGCTGGTTCGGCGAGCGCACCCTCGAGGATGGCTTCGACTGGTTCGGCTGGGACCCCACCGAGCCGTACTGGGTCGACAGTAACCGCCGCATCATCGCCGAGATCTCCGAACGCAAACAGCCCCGTGATGTCATCTGCGTCATCGGCGGCAGCGGGAATTCGCCGCTGGCCGAGGCATTCCCGGATCTGCAGACCGTCGAATTCGGGGTCGGTTACAGCGGTGTCTTCGCCCGGCATCGAGTGTTCGAGAGCTATGCGTGGATGCACGCGGTGCACGGAGCCTGCAGTGGCAGGCCGGGCATCATGTCCGAACGCGGCCGGTTCTACGACGCGGTCATCCCGAACTATTACGACGTCGGCGATTTCCCCTTCAGTGCCGAGAAGGACGACTACTTCCTGTTCATCGGCCGGTTGGTCGAGGCCAAAGGGATCCAGATCGCGGTGGACACCTGCAAACGGCTGGGCGCGAATCTGGTTGTCGCGGGTGCCGGTACGCCGCCGTCGTTCGGCGAGTACGTCGGCGTGGTCGATGTGCGGCGCCGCGGTGAACTCATGAGCCGTGCCCGTGGTGTTTTCGTGCCGTCGCTGTATCTGGAGCCGTTCGGTTCGGTACACGCCGAGGCCATGCTGTGCGGTACGCCGGTGATCACCACGGACTGGGGCGCCTTCTGCGAGACGGTCCGGCACGGGGTGCACGGCTATCGCTGCCGCACGCTGCGGGAATTCTGCGACGCCGCCGAAGCGGCCGGTGACCTCGACCATCGGGCTATCCGGGACTACGCGATCTCACGCTTCTCCACCGAGGTGATCGCTCCCCAGTACGACTCCTATTTCCGGCGGCTCGAAACTCTGTGGGAGGACGGCTTTTACACGTGGTAGGGCTGGTGGGGTTTTCAGGCCTCCAGCAGAACGGTGACCGGTCCGTCGTTGATCAATTCGACCCGCATATGAGCTCCGAAGCGTCCGGTGGCGACCGTGGCGCCCAATTCGCGTAGTGCGTCGGCGAATTCGTCTACCAGGGGTTCGGCGATCGCGCCGGGTGCGGCAGCCGACCACGAGGGCCGCCGGCCCTTCGCGGTGTCGGCGTACAGGATGAATTGACTGACCACCAGGATCGGGGCGCCCAGATCGGCGGCCGAGCGCTCGCCCTCGAGAATGCGTAGCCGGAACAGTTTGTCGGCCAGTGCTTTCGCGGTCGCGGAGGTGTCGGAGTGGGTCGCCCCGACGAGGGCGAGCAGGCCGTGCGGAACCGCGTGCGCGGCTGGGTCGATCGCGCCGACCACCTCGTCGGCGACGGTGACCCGGGCCGATACGACTCGTTGTACCAGTACTCGCATACTTCTCCTCACCGGTGATGGGGCCGAGCTGCGGCTTTCCGAGGCGGCCACCTGTCGTTCATATTGCCGCCATGGCCGATTAGTGCTCGCCTGGCATTGTCTAGGACGGTGGGCCGGGGACGAAATTTACTGCTGGAAAGGGCCGCCGCCGACGTGATGGAGGGATGAGCGATGGCCGACAAGGTCGAGGTCGAGGTGGACAAACTCCGTAACGCCGCCGGAAAGACCGGTGACGTGCGCGATCGCATCAGCCAGATCGTGGGTGATCTGCACACCAAGGTCAACAGTTATGGTGACTGCTGGGGTGACGACGATCTGGGCAACCAGTTCGCCGGAACCGGTAACGGTCAGGGCTATAAGGCCGCCCGCGACAACATGTTCTCCGGTGCCGGCAATTTCACCAAGGCCTTCGGCCAGTTCTCGGACGGTCAGGATCAGAGCGCTTCGCAGCTGGAAATGTACGAACACGGCAACGCCGACGGCTTCCGCAAATAGCCATCGGCGGATCGGTCACCGATGACGAATGAGCATGCGAAGGCCGAGCTGGCCAATATTCTGACCGAAGCGAAACATCAGTTGCGGGCCATCTCCGAGATCCAGCATGGCCGAGCGGAGTTGATCGGTACCGCCTCGGTACGCCGGAACCGGGTCACCGTCAGCGTGAATGCCGACGGTGTTGTGGTCGAGACGAAATTCGGCGCCGGAATCGAGGATCTGAGTTATTCCGAAATCGCGCGGGCGGTGACCGATGCGGCGCAGCAGGCATCGAAGAA
>JAFMQT010000667.1 GCA_017354515.1 Nocardia sp.
TCCACCGTGCATCTGCACCGCCTCGGCCACCACCGAGCGGAAGGTCCGCGAACAGTGGATGCGCGCGGACTCCAGATCCAGGGTGGTCTCGGAGGTGCCGGGCCGCCGCAGATCGGCGATGGCGGCGTAGGCGATCGAGCGGGCCGACTCCACCAGCACGTACATCTCGGCCATTCGATGTTTCAGGGCCTGAAAACTGCCGATCGGCCGGCCGAACTGCACCCGCGACTTGCTGTATTCCACCGTCATGGCCAGACACTGTTCGGCCGCGCCCACCTGCTCGGCGGCCAGTGCGGCCCAGGCGATATCGCGTAGCTGTGCGGCCAGTGTGCTCGCTTCATCGCTGAGCCGGGTGGCCGGTGCGGCGGTGAAGGTGATCGCGGCCAAGCGGCGGCTGGGATCCATCGCAGCGGTCGCGGTGCGCTCGACTCCCGGTGCGGTGGCGTCGATTTCGTAGAGGCCGGCGGCGGTCAGCACCAGCAGGGTATCGGCGGACATGCCATCCAGCACGTAATGCGCGGTGCCGGTGAGGGCGTCGCCGTCCGCATGAACCCCATAACCTTCGGGCGTTGCCCAGCCACGCTCACCGGCCCAGCACAGTGCCAGCGTCCTGGTGCCCTCGGCGACCTCGGGCAGCAGCCGCTCACAGGCCGCGGTGTTGCCGCTGGCCAGGACCGCCTGCACGCCGAGCACCGCGGAGCCGAGCATCGGCGGGTTGTGCAGCGTACGGCCTAGTTCCTCGACCACCGTCAGCGCGGTATCCAGATCCGCGCCGACGCCGCCGAATTCCTCCGGAATCGCCAGCGCCGTCACCCCGACCTGCTCACACAGCAGCTGCCACAGCGTGCGGTCGTATCCGAGTTCGGAATCGATCGCCGCGCGCAGGACATCGCGGTCGCCGTGCTTGCTGAGGGCGGCCCGCACACTGGCGGCCAGCTCGCGCAGTTCGTCCTGGCCGGTCATGCCGACACTCCGCCCCGGTCGGCGCGCAGGGCCGCGGCGACCCGCGCGCGATGGAAATCGGCTGTGCCCCAGGCCGATCGCAAGGCGGTCACCTTGGTGAGCCACAACGACAGATCGCATTCGGCGGTATAGCCGATCGCGCCGTGCACCTGCAGGGCGATGCGGGCCGTCCGGTACGCGGCCTCCTTGCAGGCGATGGTGGCCGCCGACACATCGCGGGCGCGGTCGTCGGTGCCGAAACTCAGGGCCGCCCGGTACAGCAGCGGTTCGGCCATGTCCAGGCCGATCTTGGCATCGGCGAGATGGTGTTTGACGGCTTGGTAGCGCCCGATCGGCTGACCGAACTGATGCCGCTGGACGACATAGGCCACGCTGGTGTCGAGCATCGCCTGTCCCGCGCCCAGCAGCTGCGCCGCACTCGCCAGCGCACCCGCGTCGAACCCGGATCGTGCGGCGGCAACGACCGAATCACCCTGGGCGACAACCTCATCCGTGGACACGGCATAGAGTCTGCGGGCCGGGTCCACGGATTCGATCCGCTCACCCCGGGAGGCCGTGCACAGCCGGTCGCCGTCCACCACGAGCAACACATCGGCGCTGTCGGCATCCAGGGCCGGGGTGGTCGGTGACAGTGCGACGGTGCCCAGTGCCCGGCCCGCTGCGAAGGCGGGCAGCCAGCGCCGGGCCGGGGCGTTGTCGTCGAGGGCCTGCAGCAGGGTGGGCAGGACTGCGGCGGTCTCGATCACCGGACCGGGCACCGCCGCCCGGCCGAGTTCCTGTGCGGCGACCACCAGATCGATGGTTTCCGCACCCATCCCGTCGTAGTCCTCGGCGATGGCCAGGCCCATCGCACCCGCACCGGCGAGCTGGTGGATCAGACCCCGGCCGCCGCGGGATCCGCCGCCGCTCCAGTCGCGGATCAGCGCGGGAGTTCGGGCTGCCGCGCACATCTTGCGCAGACTGGTGGCGAAGTCGCGTTGTTCGGGGGACAGTGCAAATCTCATCGATCGATCCGTTCAGGG
>JAFMQT010000668.1 GCA_017354515.1 Nocardia sp.
CCCCCCCGGTCCGCTCAGCTCGCGACGATCACCACCTCGGAGTTGGTCGCCGCCTCCAGGGCGGTCTGGATCCGGCTCTCGGGAACCCGCTCGAGATCGGCGCGGGCCAGACGTACGGTGAGGATGTCGTATCCGGCCGCGTCGACAGTGCGGTCGATCTCGCCGGTGAGGCCGAATCCGGCGAGCACGCCGCGGGCGTCGGCGTCGGTGCCACGGCTGACGAAGGTCACCGGGCCCGGCCGCACGTCCGCGCCGAATACCTCGGTGCACAATTCCAGCGCCCGTGCCGACATCTTCGCGTCGTCCTCGCCCTCGATGAGCAATTGGATTTCCCGGCGCCGCGGCGGCAGGGTTTCCACATCCGGCGCCGACACCGACATTCCCGATTGCACCGCACGAACCGTGAGGTCGGATATCTTGGCCGCGAAAACGTCTCGGGAAAGTTTCCCGGCGGGATCGACATCGACCCGGATCACTGCGGTACGCATGCCGCCGATTGTAGGCACAGCATTTTCCCGGACCGATAGCTTTCGGCCGCGAACGAGTTTTCGAAGGACGGATTGATGGATGCGATCGCGAATCCGACGGTCATCTCCCCACCGGGGCTGACGCCGCGGATCATCGACGTGCCCGGTGATATCGCGGGCTATCGCGCCGTCGGCGGATACGCCCCGCTGCGGTCGGCCGCCGACCTCTTACAGCAGGTCGTGGCCTCCGGGCTGCGCGGGCGCGGTGGCGCGGGATTCCCGCTGGGCACCAAATTGCGTTCGGTGACCGGCCATTGCGGGCCGGGGGTTCGGCCGGTCGTGGTCGCCAATGGCGAGGAGGGTGAACCCGCCTCGGCGAAGGATCGCTGGCTGCTGCGCCACCGCCCGCATCTGGTGCTGGACGGATTACGTGTGGCGGCAACGATTCTCGACGCCGACCGAGCCGTGGTCTACCTCTCCGATCCGGCTGCCGCCGACTCGATCACCGCCGCGATCGCCGAAGCCGGTGAGATGCCGATAACGTTCGAGATCCACACTGTCGAACCCGGTTACGTCGCCGGTGAGGAGACCGCAGCGGTCCGCTCGCTCAACGGCGGCCTCGCCAAGCCGATGGACAAGCCGCCGCGACCGTTCGCCAAGGGCGTGGAGAGGCGGCCCACCCTGATCAGCAATGTCGAGACCCTGGCCAATCTGGCGTGGATCCACCGGCACGGCGCCGCGGAATTCCGGTCGGCCGGGACCGCGGACTCCCCCGGCACGTTCCTGGCCACGGTCACCGGAGCCGGTCGGGAGGCCGCGATCTACGAACTGCCGCACGGGTTTTCGATCCGGGATCTGCTGGCGCTGCACGGCGTACCGGCCGGGACCGTCCGTGGCGCACTGCTGGGCGGGTATTTCAACGGCCTCACCAATCAGCGCGTGCTGGATCTGAGTCTGGATCACGAAACGCTCCGGGGCGCCGGCACCGGACTCGGATGCGGGGCGATATCGCTGCTCACCGAACAGGATTGCCCGGTCGCGGTCACCGCGTCGGTGCTGGAATACTTCGACCGCGAGAACGCCGGTCAGTGCGGATCCTGCTTCAACGGCATCGCCGCCATGAGCGCCGTCGCCTCCGCCCTACGCGAGGGCACCGCCGCCCCCGACGACCTCGAACGCTTCGATCGCTGGTCCACGGTACTGCGCGGTCGCGGCGCCTGCGCCACCCTCGATGCCGCCACCAACGCGGCCCGCACCCTGCTGGACGAATTCCCGGACGCGGTGAAACGCCATCGCGACGGCGGCTGCGCCATCTGCGCCGCGACCCCGTTCACCGCCGTCCGCCCCTTCGACGTGGAAGCGGTGACCCGCTGATGACCGACCGAGCACAGACCCCGGCCGAATCCGATGCCGCGATGCGAGTTCGCCTGGACCGCACCCTCTGTGACGGTTTCGGCCTGTGCGCCAAACACGCCCCGGACTATTTTCCGCTCGACGACTGGGGCTATGCC
>JAFMQT010000669.1:0-598 GCA_017354515.1 Nocardia sp.
TGCGCGGCCGCAAGGTCTTCGACGAGGGCGATCTGGATGCCGGTATCTGGTCGGCCGGACAGGTCCAGGGGCTGATCGATGACATTCCCACCTGCGCCGAACTCATCTCGCGGATCGTCAGCGAGTCCGAAGCGCTGATCAAATCCCAGCTGGCGTCGATGCTCGTGTGAGCCGGCACCGCTCAGGCCTGAGCCTGCGGCGTTGGTCAGGCGCGGCTCGCCGCGGCCGCTTCGTCGTGGGCGGCGATGACCTCGATATCGGACGGCAGTGCGTGCAGACGCTGAATCGTTCGGAAAGTCAGGTCGCGATCGGCGTCGAACAGCATTCCCGGCATCGGCGCTTTCTCGCGAATCAGCTTGATCTGCAGGCTGTTCCACACCGCGTCGCCGGCCAGTAATACGCGGGTCGGCGTCGCGGTCCGGTCGCGGCCCTCATCCACCGCGAGCAGCACGCCGAGATGTCCCGGCGTGTGGCCGGGCAGATCGACCAGCACCACCGAACCGTCGCCGAACAGATCGTGGCTGCGCTCGAAGGTCAGCACGGGGGGACCTTCGAGTTCGACATGGTCGACCGCGCGGCCGCGCAGCGTGGCCCCCCC
>JAFMQT010000669.1:608-1975 GCA_017354515.1 Nocardia sp.
GGGCGGGGGGGGCCCACGCCGGGCCCATTCGTATTCGGCCGCCGGAATCCGCAGCGGTACCCGCTCGGGCAATTCCAGCAGTCCGGAGACGTGATCCCAGTGCAGATGGGTGGCCAGGACGAAATCGATCTCGTCGAGTGCGGTGCCGACATCGGCCAGCACCTCACCCAACCCACGCACCGGACGTTCGGGTTCGGTCAGCAGCCCCAGCGGGAACGGCTGCCCCGGCAGCACTCGCTCGTGCACATGCGCACACAACCCGGGATCGACGAGAAACCGTCCGCGCGGATGTTCGACCAGGAATGTGCAATAGCCGGTGTGCACGGTGCGCAGTGACCGAACCCCCTCGGCCACGATCGTGAGCGGCGCGCCGGTATGGCTCTGCGGCATCGCGCGCAGTCGAACGGTCGCCCGGGGAACCGGGGCCGGATGGGAGGTCAGCCCGGCCAGGAACGCCGGATCCGGGCGCCGGGGGCGCAGCAACCGAGGCGGGGTCGCCGCCAGCGCCACACAGCAGCCCATGAGGGTGCGCAGCGCGGGGGGACGTCCGTCCCGAATATCCGTTACTTCCGCATCCGACGCATTCACTTCCGCCACTCGAACACCGTAGGTGATCAACCGACCTGGTGCCCGGCCATCGCCGCCGCGACGTTGGGCATAATCGCACGGGTACCTCTGACCGCCTGCCGGGCGGCGCGATACAAGGAGGAAAGGCGTGGCGGGGCAGCGGGTTGCGAACACCCCGGCCATCTCGATAATCGGCATCGCATACCGAGCGCCCGGTCCGGGCCGCCCGGAATGCGGTGAGCGGCACGAATTCGATCACGACTGGTTCGGCATCGATGCCCACGAGGCGAACCGGATGGACCTCGCGCAGTACCGCGCGCTGGAAGTCGCGATCGAGGCGGTCGACGACGCCGGTATCGGATATCTGCTCCGCGGCTCCGATACCGCGATCCTCCTCGCCGTCTGCGCGGGCACGGCGGCATTCACCCGCAGCACGCATCGACTCGCCGCGGTGCTGGATCTGCACGGCCCCCGGCTGGTCCTCGACCACGCCGATCCGGCTTCGGGAGCCGCGATCGAACTCGCCACGAATATGCTCACCGAGGCATCGGTGCCGTTCGTGATCGTTATTGAAGTGGGGCGGTCGGCGTCGGCGCTCGCCGGGGTCCGCGCGGACACCGAACCGTCCGATTCGATCACCGCGCTGGTTTTACAACGGACCGCCGATGCGAGCGGTGCGCGCACCCTCTCCCATGCCGACATCATCGGCACCGCATCGGCATCCGATCGCGAACGGCTCGAACCGGAGGATATCGGCGTGGCCGGGCTCGATGTGGGTACGGACCAGGCCCTGGTCCGCC
>JAFMQT010000670.1 GCA_017354515.1 Nocardia sp.
CGTGGCTGGCATCGGAGTGCCCCTGCTGGGCGACCGACCACGGAGCGGCGTGCACGAAGACGCCGTCACCGGAGAGCCGCGTCGCGTATTCGACCTCGACCTTATAGCCCTGCGGATCGGTGGACGGCACCCCGAAGGTTGCGGAGTCCATGATCATCTTGCGGTTCTTCTCGCCGACGAAATAGGTGCCGTTGGGCGTTTCGTGCGTCGCCTTGCCCATCGAGGTCGGCATGGTCTTGATGACCTTGCCGTCACTGGTGATGGTGATTTGATGGGTGGCGTCGTCGGCGGTGGTGATGACGGCGGCGCCGGTCTTGTACACGGTCTTGGTACCGCCGGCCTGGACGGTGATGTCCGAGTGCGCGGGCCAGAACTGTTCGGGTCGCCAGCGAACCTGGTTGTCGCCGCGCCAGTAGAAGTGACCGGAGGTGGGAATGCTCGAGGTGATCCGGATGGCCTTCTCGGCCGTCGCGTGGTCGGCTACCGGAGCCTTGAAGGTGATGATGACCGGCTGAGCCACACCGACCACATCGCCGTCGCCCGGGCTGATGTTCGGCGGCGCGAAGTTGGCCTGTGGTAGCGGTGTGGGTACCGAGGCCGGAGCGGCGCCTTCGGGCGCGGCGGGAGGTGCCGGGACCACGGCGGGCAGGCCGGGAATTGGGACGTCGGGGCCGTTGGGCCAGAGCGGAGTGGCCGAGGCGGGTGCCATGGCGAGAGATCCGGCGGTCACCGCCAATGATGCGATCGTGAGGGCTAGTCGCCCGGTCCGCCCGGATCGGCCGCTCGTTCCCCGAAGGGGTTTCCGACAGGTGGTGATGCGCACAGCCGTTTCGTCCTCTCCAAACCTCGATCGCGCCTGACAGCGCAGAGAAAATATTTCACGCGGGCGCGCGAAGTGGTTCCAACAGGCCCCGGCCCGGCATTCATTACTACATCTCCGGCGCGCATCGGCCAATCGTGATCGGGCAATTATATGGCGAACGGATCGGCGCGGAACTCTGTCACCTTTCCGTCACGTACGGATGAAGTTACGTGAAACTGCCGTTCAGCTCGGCGAGTCGGCGCTCACGCGGCCATTGCCGATCATGATCGACAATTACCTCGCGCAAACATCATGTGATCTAAATCACATCAGCTATGGCGAATTTCCTCCACTGTGAAGCGGAGTCCGCGGCGTGGACCGGTGGCGATGTTGTGCGGGACCGATCGCGGAATCGGACCGTGGCGGTGGTATCGCGACAGTGCCAGTTCGGTGTGGCCGACCATGGTCGCGAGGGTGATCCGGAGCTCGTATTCGGCCAGCGCGGCACCCAGGCAACGGCGATGTCCCCCGCCGAAGGGCATATATTCGAACGGCCGATAGCGCCGCTCCAGGAACCGTTCCGGGCGAAAGCACTTCGGGTCCTGCCAGATCGTGGGATCAGAATGTAGCAATGGCACAGCGATTCCGATCGTGTCGCCCGCGGCCAATTCGACACCGCTCAGCCGGTACTCGCCGGTGAGCCGGCGCAGCACGATCGGCAGCGGTGGATGCAGACGCAGCGTTTCCCGGCAAACCGCGGTCAGGTACGGCAGTGCGGCCAGCTCGTCGGGATCGGTCCCGGCGCCGTCGATCTCATCGCGCAGCCGGCGCAGCACCCGCGGCTGCCGGTGCAGCCGGAACAGTGCCCAGACCAGCGTGGTCGCGGTGGTTTCGTGCCCGGCGACCAGCATGGTGCGCAATTGCTCACGCAGGTCGGTGCGCGCCTGCGGATCCGCGGCAGCACCCAAGGTCTGCGCGCTCAGCAGATCCCCGAGCAGACCGCAGTCGGGCGTAAGGCCGGCACCGCCGTCAGTCGTCTCGGCGGTCCGCTGCGTCGCGATATCGGCGTCCAGCAAGGCATCGAGCCGGTCGCGGGTGGCGACGAACCGGTCCCATGGGGAATGGCCGAAGGCCTCCTTCCGCAGGGCGGGAACCAGCATCAGCGGCCCGTTG
>JAFMQT010000671.1 GCA_017354515.1 Nocardia sp.
GCCGACTCCGGCTTCACGCAGCCGGCGGGCGAGTTTGTCCGCGGCGTACTGGGTACGGACGAACAGCAGGGTGCGTCCGTCGCGGGCGGCGATCTCGGTGATCACGGCGCGTTTGTCGGGGGTGCGCACCCGCAGAACATGGTGGGCGACCCCCGATCGGTCACTCGAATCAGGCGGCGCCGCAACCGGATCCGGGTGATCGTGGAGCTGATCGGCCGGAGTTTCGACCGCGTGCCGGACCGGATTGTCGAGATAGTCGCGCACCAGGCCATCGACACTGTCGTCCAGGGTCGCCGAGAAGAGCAGGTGCTGACAGTCGCGGGGGAGTCGATCGAGCACCGCCCGCACCTGATCGATGAAGCCCAGCTGGGACATGTGGTCGGCCTCGTCCACGGCGGCCACGCGCACCGCGTCCAGTGCGAGGGCCTGCCGCGCGATCAGATCGGCGAGCCGGCCGGGGGTGGCGACCAGCAGATCCACGCCGCGGCCGAGCTGGTCGGCTTGGCGCCGGATCGGCATCCCGCCGACCGCCGTCGCCGTTCGCAATCCCAGCGCCACCGCGGATTCGTCGAGTGCCTGCTCGATCTGCAGGGCGAGCTCGCGGGTGGGGGCCAGCACCACCGCGCGCGGCCGGCGCGGTGGTGACGCGCCGCGACGTAATCGCACCAGCATGGGCAGGCCGAATGCGAGTGTTTTTCCCGAACCGGTGGCGGCGCGGCCCAGGACATCACGCCCGGCCAGCACATCGGGAATCGCGGCGGCCTGAATCGGGAAGGCGTGTTCGAGCCCCTCCCGCCGCAGCGAGTGCACGAGTTCGACGGGCAGTCCGAGGTCGGCGAACGGCGGGCGCTCAGGCACCGAGCAGCCGGTCCAGCTCGACCAGCCACGGGATCGCCACCGCCAGCGTCGGAACCACCAGAATGGCGGCCGCGGATACGTAGGCGGCGGTCGCGATGCGCAGGTCGCCCAGCGGGCCGGCCAGGCGCTGGATCCGGATCAAGGTGGTGGGGCCGCCGACGGCCATCGCGCCCTGCGGCGCAACCGAATTCGAGCAGGCGACCAGGGCGCGGGCCAGCGCGGTGGGGCCGGTGACCTTGACCGCCGAGTCGTCGGCCAGCAACTCGATGAGCAGTTTCGCCGAGTCCAGCGCCGACTTACTGCGGACCACCCGCGGGAAGGCCTCGTGTGCCGCTGTGAACGCCTCCAGCACCAGATCGTGGCGGGCCCGCAGATGTGAGCGTTCGTGGCTGACGATCGCGGCGAGTTCGGCGCTGGACAGGGAGGCGAAGGTGCCCTGGCTGAGCACCACCCGCTGACGCAGGCCGGGCAGGCAGTAGGCGATCGGCTCGGTCGCGCCGAGTACCCGGATATCGCGGCCGCCGTGCAGCGGGGTGGTCGACAGCAATTCGTCGTGGGCGTGATCGGCGCCCTGATCGAGCAGGTCGACCAGCATCCGGTGCCGGGCCCGGCGGCGTCGGGTGTGCACACCGACGCGGATCACGGCGTAGATCAGGCGTCCGCCGACGACCAGGGTGAGTGCGAGAACCACGAGGTAGGCCAGCCACAGCGGCAGGCCCAGGGCGCGGATCTCCTGGCTCGGGGAGGTGGTGGGGCGGCCGTCGCGGCCGGGGACCAGCAGCAGACTGGCGATCGCCAGACCCGAACCGAAGGCCGACAGGACTGCCGCCAGCGCTACCGCTTGCCAGAGCACCAGGGCCGCGCGCGGGGTCCGGTACGGCCAGGTGGCACGACTGAGTAACGCGGGGACCGGTCCCGCGAGAAGCAATGCGAGACCGGCGAATACCGGCGCTGTTGCGTTCATACTCAGCTCACTGCGTTGTGGGGGCAGGGTCCGAGTGCGCGGCCGGAGCGCGCCTCGTCGCTACCGCGGCGGGGTGACTCCGTTGTCGCCGGACGCGGGGTTCTCGTCCTCGGACGGATCGCGCGCAGTCTCGGTGCCTTCGAGCTTAGCGAG
>JAFMQT010000672.1 GCA_017354515.1 Nocardia sp.
ACGTGCTCCGCTGAATCGGCCGTACCCGCGTTCTCCGCCGCCCGCGTTCTCTGCGGTGCCGGGCCGTGCTTTGTTAGCGTGAGGCATGCAGCCCACCTCGCCCCGCATCGCGCCGGGCCGCCTGCGCGAACTCGGTCCGGTCAATTGGCTTGTCTGGCAGGTACTCTCACGAGCCACCGGCACCGATGACGCCCATCTGTTCAGCACCCTGGGCCGCACCGGCGGACTGTTCCGCGGCTGGTTGCACTTCTCCGGACGCCTAATGCCCGGCGGCTCACTGTCCCGATTCGAGACCGAGCTGGTCATTCTGCGCGTCGCCCACCTGCGCGAATGCGAATACGAGACCGACCATCACATCCGGCTCGGTAAGCGGGCGGGGGTCGACCGCGACATCCTGGAACGGCTGCGCACCGGCCCCGATGCCGAGGGCTGGTCGGCCAAGCAGCGCGCATTGCTCACCGCCGTCGATCAGCTCGTCACCCAGCGCGATATCGACGATGCGGTGTGGACCGCGCTGGCCGCGCACTACGACGAGCAACGCCTCATCGAGATCGTGCTGCTGGTCAACCAGTACGAGGGGCTGGCCAGCACCATCACCACGCTGCGCATCCAGACCGACCACTGACACTCACCCACGAAAACGGCCCGGTACCAGCGGATTCGCCGGTACCGGGCGGTTGGGTGGGTCGGATCAGAAGTTGATCATATGGCCGGCCAGGCCGTGGATCGCCTCCTGCAGCGCCTCACTCAGCGTCGGGTGGGTATGCACATTGCGCGCCAGTTCGTTGACAGTCAGATCCCACTTCTGGGCCAGCGTCAGCTCCGGCAGCAGTTCGGACACATCCGGGCCGATCAGGTGGCCGCCGAGCAGTTCACCGTGCGCGGTGTCGGCGATGAGCTTCACGAAGCCGCTCGGATCACCGAGGCCGTGCGCCTTCCCGTTGGCCGTGAACGGGAAGGTGGCGACCTTGACGTCGTGGCCCTCATCGCGCGCCTGCTGTTCGGTCAGCCCGAAGCTGGCGACCTGCGGCTGGCAGAACGTCGCGCGCGGCATCATCCGGTAGTCGCCCAGCGGCAGCGTCTCGGCGCCGCCGATGGTCTCGGCGGCCACCACGGCCTGCGCCTCGGCCACATGGGCCAGCTGCAGTTTCGCGGTGACGTCGCCGATGGCGTAGATGTGGCCGACATTCGTGCGCATGAAGTCGTCGATGGCGATGGCGCCGCGCTCGGTGAGCTGGACACCCGTGTTCTCCAGCCCGTATCCCTTGACGCGCGGGGCGAATCCGACCGCCTGCAGCACCTTGTCGACGGTGACGGTCTCGATCGAACCGGAGGTGTTGTCCTTGATGGAGACGGTGACCTTGGCGCCGTTGTCCTCGATGGATTGCACCGAGGCTCCGGTGGAGATGGTGATGCCCAGCTTCTTGTACGCCTTGGTGATCTCCTTGGAGATATCGGCGTCCTCATTCGGCAGGGCGCGGTCGAGGAATTCCACGATCCGCACATCCACGCCGTAGTTGCGCAGGACGTAGGCGAACTCCATACCGATGGCGCCCGCGCCGACGACCAGCATGGAACCGGGTAGTTCCCGGGTCAGGATCTGCTCCTCGTAGGTGACCACGTTCTTCGACAGTGACGTCCCCGGCAGGACCTTGGTCTCGGTGCCGGTGGCGATGATGGCGTTGTCGAAGGTAACCGTCTCGGTGCCCCCCGAACTCAGCGCGACCGACAGGGTGTTCGGATCGGTGAAGCTCCCGGTCCCGTCGAACTCGTCGATCTTGTTCTTCTTCATCAGGAAGTGGACGCCCTTGACCCGGCCGTCGGCGACCTTACGACTGCGGTCGAACGCCGCGCCGAAGTCGAAACTCGCCTGCCCGGAGATTCCGAACGTCTTGGCTTCCTTGGTGAAGATATGAGCCAATTCCGCATTGCGCAGCAGGGCCTTGGACGGGATGCACCCGACGTTCAGGCATA
>JAFMQT010000673.1 GCA_017354515.1 Nocardia sp.
CCAGCGCCGCCTTGGATGCCGCGTAGACCGCCGACCCCGGCACCGGCACGATCGCCGACAGGCTCGAGGTATTCATGATCACCGCCTCCGGGCGCTCGAACAGATGCGGCAGGAACGCGCGCGCCAACCACACTGCACCGAAGAAGTTCACCCGCATGATGGTGTCGATCTGTTCGTCGCTCACCGCGACCGTGGTCTGGAACTGCTGCGGAATTCCCGCGATATTGAACAGCCCGTCCACCTCGCCGTGGGCGGCGATCACCGATTTCGGAAAGGCATCCACCGCGTCCTTGTCACCGATATCGAGCCGGCGACCGGAGAATCGCCGCGGATCAGCGACCAGAGTGCCGGTTTCGGTGAGCCCCTGTTCGTTGACATCGGCACCGATCACCGTCGCGCCGCGGCGCACCAATTCCACCGATACCGCACGTCCGATGCCGCTACCGGCCCCCGTGACGACGAAGACTTTCCCCGCAACCCGCATTGTGTCCGACCTTTCGTAATAGCGGGCACGAGAGTATCCGACACCGGGCGCGGTTCGGGCAGTTCAGTCCCGCCGGGCGATGATCAGACTGTTGCGGGCGGCGGCGGAGAAGCGGTCGATCGGGGTGTCGGTCAGGGGCGGAAGCGGGCGGCCGTACACCTGCGCCCGGTCGTAGGTGTCGTACGCGCGCGAGGTCCAGCCGTGCCGAGCCAGCCAGACCTCGGACGGGTCCGCGACGCCACCGCCGGACCACAACTGCCCCATCTCGGTCCGCGATCCGCCGCCCACCGCGCGGACCATCAGCGCGACCGCGTCCGTGTTCAGATACTCCAGCGACAGCATGCTCCCGGGCGCGGACACCGATGTGACGGCGGCCAGCAGCGCATCGTTCTGCTCGGTGGTCAGATAGGCGATCAGCCCCTCGATCAGCCACGCCGTCGGCTCGGCCGGATCGAAGCCCGCCGATGTCAGCGGGGTGATCCAGTCCTCGCGCAGATCGACCGGGACCGGGATCCGGCGGCCGTGTGAGCGCGCGCCGCGCTTATCGAGCACCCGCTGTTTGAAGTCGAGCACCTCGGCCGAATCGAGTTCGTACGTGCTCACCTCGTCCCCGAACTCGAGTCGCAGCGCGCGGGTGTCCAGGCCCGCGGCCACGATCACGACCTGCCGCAGTTCGCTTGTGGCGGTGCGCAGATAGTCGTCGAAGAATTTGGTGCGGATCGGCGCGTACCCGGCGAAGGAGGCACCGGCCTGCGCCATCTCGTCGTCGGGATCGGCGTTCTCGGCCGATTGTCGCAGGAAGGCGCCGAAACCCGAGGCCTCGACGAAGTCGGCGGCGAAGGGGTCGGTGAAGAGCCGATCCTCGCGCTGATTCTCACTCGCCCGGACAGCGGCGACCATGACCGCGGTCCGGCCCACGCCCGTGGGAACTGTTGCGTTTGCGTCCTCGTGACCTGCGGAGTCGACTGGCATGCGGCCAGCCTAGTCGCCGGCCGCGGACCTGCCCGGCCGATCAGGCCCGCAGCAGCGTCACCACGCGGCCGGAGGGCGTGAGGGCATCGCTGAAGCGGGTGCGTTCGGTGACCGAGCGAGCGGTGGAACGGCGGTCGAAGATGATCAGCACCCCGGTCGACAGTTCCAGGCGATCCAAGTAGTTGTCCAGCTGCGCGGCACCGGTTTCCAGCGGATCTCCGGAATCGTCGGTCCAGACTTTCAGTTCGAGCGCCTCCCGCTGCACCGCGCGCCGGCCGCCCTCGAGATACGGGCGACGTACCTGCAGATCGATGCGGCCCCGGCCGATACCGTATTCGCGGTCGACGAATCCGTCCCCGCCGACGATCCGCTGCAGGAAGGCGAGAAAGACCAGTTGCGGTGCGACCGCGTGATAGTCGAGTTTGACCTCGATACGCTCGCCGTGCTCCTTCCAGAAGGCGGCGAATTCGGTGAGCAGGCGCGGAAAGTCGACCTGACCGTCCACGAGCCGGAAAC
>JAFMQT010000320.1 GCA_017354515.1 Nocardia sp.
ACCGCTCCTGGGGATCCTTCGCACCGGCATTGGTCAGCGTCTGCTTCGCGGCCACCAGGATGCGCGCGGATTTGCCGTCCTGGCGTTCCACCGCGGTCTCGATGATTTCGCCGCTGGCCTTCACCTTGGCCTGCTCCACCACCTGCGCATAGGCATCCTTGCGCTCGCTGTATTCGGCCTTGAGCTGGCCCGAGGCCACGGCCAGGACCCGGTCGATGTCCTGTTTGGCGGTGTCGTCCTTGATATTGGTCAGGTTCAGCACCGCCTGTTTGGCGGTCTGCACATAGGCCGCGCGCTGGTCGAGCAGGGCATCGCGCTGATGGTGGTGGTAGGCGTACGCACCGGCGGAACCGATCAGCACGGCCAGTGAGATCACCGCCGCCGCGACCGCGAACCAGCCCCGGCGGTCGAGTTTCGCGGTCTGGCCGTCGGAGGTGCTACTGGAATCAGCTTCCGGGACAGCGTTTTTCACGGGCTCGTCCGAGGAACCCGATGCCGGCACCGCAGCCGCGGACTCCCGGGCCTCAGACGCGGACTCCTGAGCCGCAGCCCCGGACTGCGACGCCGCGGCCGTGGATTTCGTGGCCGAGCCGGACTCGGAACCCACTTTCTCGGTGGTCGCCTTCCCGGTGGTGGAGGCCGGCGCGGTCGAGACCGTGGCTTCGGTGACCGGGGCGCCGTCGACCGGCGGGCCCGCTTGCCGACTGGAACGCCGCCGGACCCTGCCGGTCGGCGTCGTATTGGTCTCGCTCATCTGGGATACCTCGCTGGCGTCCGGCCCGGTCACGCTGGACCGGACGCTGTTGTGGGTGGTGCGCTCGCTCCGCCCGCTTGCATCTATTTCTGCTGGTTCTCGAGCATTACCTGCCAGCTGGACGGTACCGTGCCCGATCCGTCGGCCCGCACGTCCCCCTGCCGGTAGGTGCGGCCGTCGGGTCCGGTGAAGCTCTGCCGCTTCAGATCGTAGCCGCGTGATAGGGCCGCCGGATGATCGGCCGTGGGCGGTGTGCCCGCGGAGGGAACGGTTCCCGGCAGTACATGATCGTCCGGGGTGACCGGATGCGGGCTGTTGAACGGCGGGTTGTCCCCCAGCGGCACATATCCGCGGGGGTCGCGGCACAGTTCCGGGGTCGGGGCCCGCTTACCGGGGACCTCCGCACACGGGGTGTTGCGAATTCCGCGCACGGCCTCCGGCGCATTCTGCGCGACCTTGCAGTACAGCCCGCTCGGCGTCGCCGGAAAATCCTTCAGGGCCGGTGAGCGGCGCTGATCGGCCGGTAGGAATCCGGTGGTACAGCCGGGTGGATCATTGAGCCCGAGCATGAAGTCGGTGATCGCGCCGTATTCCGCGGGACCGCGGATGACGGTGAGCAGCGCCGAAACCAGCTGCGGATAGATCACCAGGATCTGTTCCAGACCCGAGTGATAGGTCACCCCGACCTGACCGACGCTGACCATATTCGACAGCAGCAGCGGCAGCGTCGGTTTCAGGTCCTGGAAGGTCTGGGTCACCTTCTGCGCGGCGCCCGGTGTGCGATCGAGCAACTGCCCGAGCGAGGCGTCGTGCTGCCGCAGCTGATCGGTGAGCGTGGCCAGATTCTTGGTCCAAGCCCGGACCGAACTGCTGGTGCGGTTCTGCGTGTCCAGCAGCGGACCGATCTTGTTGATCAGGTCCTTGGTCGCGTCGGCGTTCTTATTGGCCTCCTGCACCAGCAGCGAGGCCGAATCGATGAACCGCTGCAGATCCGGTCCGGTGCCGTTGAACGCCGTGAACGCCTCGTCGATGAGTTCGCGGAGTTTGGTGTCGGCCACACTGCTCAACAGCCGATCGGCCTGATCGAGCATGGCGCCGACATCCTGCGGAAGGGTGGTGTGCTGCACCGGGATCACCGAACCGTCGTACAGGTTCCCGCCGCCGGCACCGGGTGCGGGGATCAGGTCGACATACTGCTCCCCGATCGCGGACACACTGTGCACCTCGGCCCGGACATCGCTGGGGATCTTGTATTCGCTGTTGATCGACAGTTTGGCGTCGACACCGGCGGGAGTCAGATTCACCCGGTCGACCTTGCCGACATTGGTCCCGCGATAGGAGACGTTGGCCGTCGGATACAACCCGCCGGTCGCCTGCAGCTGGACGGTCACCCCGTACCGGCCGATCCCGAACATCGCCGGCAGATGGACATAGGAACCGGCCATCACGACCAGGCCGATCACCGTCAGGATCGAGAAGATGATCAACTGGGTCCGAACGAATTTGGTCAACTTCATCGCCCGGCACCTCCTTGTCCCGGCAGCGGCGCCGTCAGCCCGGGGATCTTCGGCAGATTCGGAATCTGCGGCAGCTGCGGCAGTCCGGGAGCACCCGGCTGCGGCGCGGCGGCGGGCGTCTTGGCCGGTGCCGGCAGCTGCAGCGGGCCGGTGACCGGATTGCCCTTGCCCTCGGCGTTGCCGGCGATCGCACCCAGTGCGCCCTCGACACCGCCGAACCGCCCGCCCAGCGCGGTACCGGTGAGGAAGTTGGAATCCAAACGCGCACCGGTGATGTCGACGGTCATCTTCAGATTCAGATAGTCACCCTTGAGCGCCTTACCCAGACTGCGCATCGGGAACGGGAAGGTCAGCAGAATCTGCAGCGAATTGGCCAGTTTGGTGCCGGTATCGCCCAGGGTCTGCAGTGTCGGTCGCAGGTTCGCCAGGTCGGCCTTCAGATTTCCGCCGCTCTCATTGATGACCCGGTTCACCACATCACTCAAATCACCCAGTGCGGTAAGGGTTTTCGTAATGTTCTGCCGGCGATCGGCGATCACGGTCAGCGCCGGATGGATCTGGGTGATCGCCCGGTTCAGCTGGTCCTTCTGCTGGGCGAAGGTGCCGCCGACCCGGTCCAGGCCGTTCATCGCGTCGATGATGTCCTGGGTCTGGCCGTTCAGAGAGGTGGTCAACTGGTTCAGCTGGGGAAGCAGATCGCGAATGGCATCGGTGCGGCCGGTGAAGGTCGCGTTCAACTCGTGGGTGATGGTCTCGAGCTGGGATACGCCACCACCGTTGAGTACCACCGACAGTGACGACAACGTCTGCTCGGTGGTCGGGAAGGTCTTCGCCCGATCCAGTGGGATCACCGCACCCGGGCGCAATTCCCCTTGCGGGGCGGCATCTTTCGGCGCCGAGAGCTCGACGTGATTACTGCCGAGCAGACTGGTCTGGCCGATCGCCGCCTCGGCATTGGCGGGCAGCCGCACATCTTTGTCCAGGCTCACGGTGACCAGCGCGTGCCAGTCCTGCACCTCGATATTCTTCACCGAGCCGACCGTCACATCGTCCACCTGCACCGGCGAATTGCGGGTCAGGGTGGTGACATTCGGCATCTGGATCTGCACGGTCCAGGCGTCGGCGCCGGTTCCGGCGGCCCCCGGCATGGGCAGGGTGTTCAGTCCGTCCCACTGACATCCGGTGACTGCGAACGCAACCACCAGTCCGAGGGCCATGCTCACCAGCCGCAGGCGTCCGCGTCGCATCACCGTCCTCCTCCCGGTACGGCCAGGCCGGCCAGATTGGCGGGCCGGGCGACCGGAGCCGTTCCCGGCGCCGGAATCTGAACCCGGTTGGCCAGGTCGGGTGTCGAATAGGTGAGCTGCTTGGGGAAAACCTGCTGGCCCGAAGCCGGATTCACCATCAGCGGCGGGTAGTTCATCATCAGCGAGTTGATGACCGGCGCGACATATTGCTTGCACAGATCCGCGGACCGCTGCGAGCCGTTGTCCTCGAGCGCCTCGACCGCGCCACACAGGAACGCGAACGGGTTGCGGAAGTTCGGCGCCACCACCGCACCGGTCAGGCTGCCCTGCGCCGGCTTGTAGATCTGGTAGAAGTTCGCCAGCGCGGTCGGGCCCGAATGCATGGCCTGTTCCAGCTGCGGCCGCTTCTCGGCCAGGATCTGGGTGACCTGCGCCAGATTCTGCACACTGGTGGTCAGCTGACCGCCGCGTTCGTTCAGGAACCGCTGCACATCGGCGACCGCGGTATCGAGATTGTCCAGTCCGCTACCCAGATCCCCGGAGACCCCGGCCAATACCGAGGACACCGAGGCCAGCCGGCCGCCGAATTGCACGATCTGGTCGTTGCTCTTGGACAGCACATCGACGAACTGCTGCAGGTTGCGGATGGACCCGAACAGATCGGTGCGGCCGTCGGACAGCGTGGTCAGGGTGTTCGACAGTTCGTGCAGGGTGTCGCGCAGGGCTTGCGCGTTCCCGTTGGCCAGGTTGTTCTGGGCGGTGTCGACGAACCGGCCGAACGAGCCCTGCTTATCCTGGCCGACCGGTCCGAGCGCCTTGGACAGTTTGGTGAGTTCGGTCTTGATCTCGTCCCACTCCACCGGCACCGCGGTGTGCTCGATCGGAATGCTCGCACCGTCACCCATTTTCGGGCCCCCGTTGTAGGCGGGGGCGAGCTGGACGAACCGCGCCGACACCAGGTTCGGCGACACCTCCACGGCCTTGGCGTCGGCGGGGATATCCACACCCCGATCGACCGTCATCTTCACCGTCGTCCGGTCCCGGCCGGGCTGGATGGAGTCGATCCGGCCGACCTTCACCCCGAGGACGCGGACGTCGTCACCGGCGTACATACCGGTGGCCGAGGGGAAATAGGCGGTGATGTGCTTCTTGCCGATATCGCTGACCACGCCGTAGACGAAATATCCGACCACGACCACCACCAGGATCCCGGCCACCAGACGTGCCCACTTGGGCACCTTCGTGAGCTTCGATATCGCGTTCACTTCGGTGGCTCCTGAATCGAGGGCCCGATCGAGGGCACCGGCGAGGTGATGTAGCTCCAGAACGAGGCGGGCACGTGCTGCGGCCACACCAGAGCGTCGACCAGCGGCTGCAGCACCTTGCTGGAGGCGTTGGAGACGTAGGCCTGGAAGTACGGACCACTGCCGACCTGCTCACCCAGCGCGGCCTCGAACGGCCCGAGCGCATCGAGCGCCTGCTGCAGATTGTTCTTGTTGCGCTCGAGCAGTTGCAGCACCGAATTCAGTTTGTCCAGATCCGGTTTCATGCTCTGCTCGTTATCGTTGACGAACCCGGTCAACTGCTGGGCCAGCCCATTGACGTAGACGATCAACTGGCTCAGCGCATTTCGCCGGGAGTCGAGTTCACCGAGCAGGTCGTTACCGTCGACCAGCAGCGCGTTGATCTGATTCGAACGGTCCGCGAGCACCTTGGTGACGTTCTGCGCATGTGAGAGCAGATCGGTCAGCGCCCGGTCGCGTGCGTTCAGGCTGCGCGAGAGCGCGGTGATGCCGTCCAGAGCCGAACGCATGGGCGCCGGGGTGTTCTGGAAGGCCCCGGAGAGCGCGTCCAGCGTCCGGTTGACCTGATCGGTGTCCAAATCCTTGACCGTGGTGGTCAGATCACCGAGCGCGTCGTTCAGCGAATACGGAGAAGCGGTGCGCGACAACGGAATCGGCTGATCGCGCCGGATCGCGCCGATCCCCTGCGGATTCACCGCCAGGGATTTGCGGCCGAGCACGGTATTGGTCTTGATCGCCGCGGTCGTCCGGTCGCCCAGCACGATCGATTCGTCCAGGCTGAAACGCACCTTGACCTTCGGGCCCTCGAGGTGGACCTCCTCCACCTGCCCCGAACGCACGCCGGCCACCTGCACCTGATCA
>JAFMQT010000070.1 GCA_017354515.1 Nocardia sp.
CCACCACATCGGTGCCCTGCACATGGCTGATGTCGACACATTCGATGCGCAGCGGGGCGCTGTCCAGATCCAGGGCGTTCTGAATATCTTGCAGCGCAGCCGATCTCGCGGTGAGATCTCCGGCACGCCTGAGCTTGTGCTGGGCCAGCGCCTCCTGTGCGTTGCGCTGCACGGTCTCCATCAGCGCCTTCTTATCGCCGCGCTGGGGCACTCGCAGCACCACCGCCGATCCGCGCAGGTCCGACAGCCAGCCCTGTAGCTGCTCGGATTCACCCGGCAACTCGGGCACCAGCACCTCGCGCGGCACCACGGCGACCGGCCCCTCCGCACCGGACTGCCGTGCCACCCCGGCCTCTTCTGCGTAGAACTGGGTGACGAACTGTTCCACCAGGGCCGAGATCTCGCCAGGGCCGCCGGACTCGCCGGCACCCGGCGGCGGCGAACCGGCGCCGGCCCAGGCCATATCGACGGCATCGCCGGACTTGTCGACCACCCAGCCGCGCTGCCCGCGCACCCGGCCACCGCGGACGTGGAAGATCTGGACCGCGACCTCGAGATCGTCGGTAGCGAAGGCGATCACGTCGGCGTCGGTGCCCGTACCGAGGACCACCGCCTGCTTCTCCAGAGCCCGCTTCAGCGCGGCGACATCGTCGCGCAGCCGGGCGGCGTTCTCGAAGTCGAGATCGTCTGCCGCACTGTGCATCCGGCGTTCCAGATCGCGGACCATGCGATCGGTGCGCCCGGCCAGGAAGTCACAGAAATCCGCGACGATGCGGCGATGATCGTCCGCGTCGACCCGGCCGATACACGGCGCCGAGCACTTGTCGATATAGCCGAGCAGGCACGGGCGCCCGATTTGGCTGTGCCGCTTGAAGACTCCGGCCGAACACGTCCGCACCGGGAATACCCGCAGCAGCAGATCCACGGTCTCGCGGATGGCCCAGGCGTGGGCGTAGGGGCCGAAATAGCGGACCCCCTTCTTGCGCGCGCCGCGGTAGACGAAAACCCGCGGATATTCCTCGTTCACACTGACCGCGAGCATCGGATAACTCTTGTCGTCGCGGTAGCGCACATTGAATCGAGGATCGAATTCCTTGATCCAGTTGTATTCCAGCTGCAGCGCCTCGACCTCGGTGGAGACCACCGTCCACTCCACCTTCGCCGCCGTGGTGACCATCTGCCGGGTGCGCGGATGCAGTGCCGACACGTCCGCGAAATACGAGTTGAGGCGGCTGCGCAGACTCTTGGCCTTACCGACGTAGATCACCCGGCCGTAGGCGTCCCGGAATTTGTAGACGCCCGGATCGACGGGAATGGTGCCCGGTGCGGGCCGATAGGTCGCGGGATCTGCCACGGGTCCAGATTATCGACCCGTACCGACAGCCCGACGCGGGTGCGACCGGCCACATCGACTTTTCCGATCACCGCGTCCCGCCGTACCGTGACCTGGTGGGACTGCTTGCCAAACTCCGCATCGACGGATTCCTGCTCGGCCTCTTCGCGGCGATGGGAATCGGTCTGCTGCTGCCCGCGCGCGGCAGTGCCGCCGGGGTTCTGGAGTGGGTCACCAAGGTCGCGATCGCGGTACTGTTTCTGCTGTACGGAACCCGCTTGGAGCCGCGCGAGGCGCTCGCCGGCCTGCGGCACTGGCGTATGCACGCCACGGTGCTGGCCTCGACCTACGTCCTGTTCCCCCTGCTGGGGCTGGCGCTGCGGCTCCTGGTGCCCTCGGTACTGACCCCCGAGCTGTACACCGGGGTGCTGTATCTGTGCCTACTGCCGTCCACGGTGCAGTCCTCGATCGCGTTCACCTCGATCGCCAGGGGCAATGTGGCCGGCGCGGTGGTCAGTGCCTCGGTGTCGAATCTGCTGGGCGTGTTCCTCACTCCCCTGCTGGTGATGCTGCTGATGCGGACCACCGGGGACGCCACCGTCTCACCGGCCTCGATTCTCGAGATCGTGGTGCAGTTGCTGCTGCCGTTCCTGGCCGGTCAGCTGCTGCGTTCGAAGCTGCGCCGGGTGCTGGCACACACCACCCTCACCAAGGTCGTCGATCGCGGTTCGGTGTATCTGGTGGTGTATTCGGCCTTCAGTGCCGGGATGGTCGAACATGTGTGGCGGGGTTTGGCGCTGCCGCGGTTCCTGTCGGTGATCGCGGTGGCGATCGCGGTGCTGGCGGTGGTGCTCGCGGTGACGACGGTCGCGGCCCGGCTGCTCGGATTCGATCGCGCCGATCGCATCGTGGTGATCTTCTGCGGTTCGAAAAAGAGCCTGGCGACCGGTCTGCCGATGGCGACGGTCCTGTTCGCCGGCCATCCGGTGGGCCTGATCGTGCTACCGCTGATGATCTTCCACCAGATCCAGCTCATCACCTGCGCTGCGCTCGCGGGCCGGTGGGAACGGACCGCGGCTCGCATCGACGCCGCGAAAATCACTCAGCCGCAATGACTTCGGCGGCCAGTTCGGCCGCCAGATCGCCCCGCTCCCCGACCTGGACCGAGTCGAGTCCGAGCCAGCAGGCCAGATCCCGCAGTGCGCGGGCCAGTTCCGCCGCGACGCGGCGATGCGGGCGGTCCGGTTCGGCGAAGGCGCCCGGTACGCGCAGACACCCCCTCGCCCGATCGGCGCGCAGATCCACCCGGGCCACCAGTTCACCGTCGAGCAGGAACGGGAAGACGTAGTACCCGTGCACCCGCTTGCGCTCGGGGGTGTAGATCTCGATTCGGTAGTGGAAATCGAACAGCCGCTCGGTGCGCGGGCGGAAGAAGATCAGCGGATCGAACGGGCACAGCAGGGCCGTCCCTTGGATCCGGCGCGGAATTCGCGCACCGGTGCGCAGATACGCCGGCCGCTCCCAATCGCCGACCTTTACCGGTTCCAGGTGACCGGAGTCGACCAGGTCGGCGATGGCCGGGCCGCACTGGGCGCGGGTGAGCCGGTAGTAGTCGCGCAAGTCGGCCTCGGTGCCGATACCGTGCGCGTCGGCGGCACGTAATACCAACTCTCGCACGGCGTCCCGTTCATCGATGCGCCGCGAGAACACCTCGGCCGGCAGCACCCGCTCGGTGAGGTCGTAGTGGCGCTGGAAACCGGTTCGGGCGGGCACCGACAGCTCTCCGATGGCGAACAGCATCTCGCACACCACCTTGGTATCGGTGTGGTTCCAGCCCCACTGGCCGGTGGGCCGGGGCTGGTTCAGCTCGAGCCGGCGTTCCACCTGAGCGGCGGTACCGGCGCCGGTCGCACCGATCACTTCGAGAACCCGCTCCGGCAGCCACGGCGCGCGTTCGAGCACCCGACGCGCACCGCCCCAGCGGCCGTGCCCGTAGCCGGCCATCCGCCAGCGCAGCAGCGGCCAGTGCTCGACCGGGATCAGTGCGGCCTCGTGCGCCCAGTACTCCACCAATCGCCGGGGCCGGCGCGCGGTGTGCTCCCAGCCGGCCGCGTCCAGCAGCGATCGATCGTAAGCGCCGATGCGGCTGAACACCGGCATGTAGTGGGCGCGCACCACCGCCGACACCGAATCCAGTTGCAGCAGTTTGGTATCACGCAGGACACCCAGCACATCGCGCCGGGTTCGGGTGCGGGCAGCCGCGGGCCCGCCGAAGCCCTGGGCGGCGAGGGCGACCCGGCGGGCCGCGCTGACATCGATCGTGCGCACCGGCCGAATCTGCCATGCGGCACCGACACCCTCGCCGCCTGTCCGCATGGAACACCGCGTCTGCTACCGTGAACACGTCCGATACACGAATGTATCGCTTTCGCCGATGCGAGGAGTTGCCGTGGCGCCGTCCCAGCAGCCGGGTCCGTCCGAGTCGCCCGATGCCATCGTCGTCGGTGCCGGGCTGGCGGGTCTGGTGGCCGCGTACGAACTGAGCCGGGCCGGGCGCCGGGTGCTGATCCTCGATCAGGAGAATCGCGCGAATCTGGGCGGTCAGGCCTTCTGGTCGCTGGGCGGATTGTTCCTGGTCGACACGCCCGAACAGCGCCGGCTCGGCATCAAGGACTCATTCGCGCTGGCCTGGCAGGACTGGCAGGGTTCGGCCGGTTTCGACCGCGACGACGAGGACCACTGGGCGCGGCAGTGGGCCCGTGCCTACGTCGAATTCGCCGCCGGGGACAAGCGACAGTATCTGCGCGACCTCGGTCTGCGGATCACACCGCTGGTGGGCTGGGCCGAACGCGGTGGATCCACTGCCGACGGGCACGGCAATTCGGTGCCGCGCTTCCACCTGACCTGGGGTACCGGACCCGAGGTGGTGCGGGTATTCCTCGAACCGGTGCTGGAGGCCGAGCAGCGGGGCCTGATCGAATTCGCCTTCCGCCACCGGGTCGACGAACTCGTCGTCGACCACGGGGCGGTCACCGGGGTGCGCGGTAGCGTCCTCGAACCCAGCGATCTCGGCCGGGGTGTGGCCTCATCGCGAACTGCGGTGGGCGAGTTCGAATTCCGGGCCCCGGCGGTGCTGGTGTCCTCCGGCGGCATCGGGCACAACCACGACCTGATCCGCCGGAACTGGCCCACCGAACGCCTCGGGACGTGCCCGCAGACCATGATCTCGGGCGTTCCGGCACATGTGGACGGACGGATGCTCGGCATCACCGAATCCGCGGGTGGGCGGATCGTCAATCGCGACCGGATGTGGCACTACACCGAGGGCATCATGAACTGGGATCCGGTCTGGCCCGACCATGCCATCCGGATCATTCCCGGCCCCTCGTCACTGTGGTTCGACGCCAATGGAAAGCGTTTGCCCGCACCGTGTTTCCCCGGTTTCGACACCAACGCCACCTTGCGGGCGATTCTGTCCACCGGTTACGACTATTCCTGGTTCATCCTGACCCAATCGATCATCGAGAAGGAATTCGCGCTGTCGGGTTCGGAGCAGAATCCGGATATCACCGGTAAGGATCTGCGCCTGACCCTGAAGAGCCGCGTGGCCAAGGGCGCTCCCGGCCCGGTCGAGGCGTTCAAACAGCACGGCGCCGATTTCGTGGTCGCCGATTCGCTCCCCGATCTGGTGCGCGGAATGAACGAGATCGCGCGCGGTCCGCGGTTGGATCTCACCGATATCGAACGCCAGATCGTGGCCCGGGACCGCGAACTGGACAATCCCTACGGCAAGGACGCGCAGCTGATGGCGATCACCAACGCGCGCAAATCCTTTGCCGATCGCGCCGGGCGGGTGGCCGCCCCGCATCGCATCCTCGATCCGGCCCACGGCCCGCTGATCGCGGTGCGGCTGAACATCCTGACCCGCAAGACGCTCGGCGGTCTGCAGACCGATCTCGATTCCCGGGTGATCCGGGCCGACGGCACCGCGTTCCCGGGCCTGTACGCCGCGGGCGAGGTGGCCGGATTCGGCGGCGGTGGGGTGCACGGTTACAACGCGCTGGAGGGCACCTTCCTGGGTGGATGCATCTTCTCCGGACGCGCGGCCGGGCGCGCGATGGCTCGCCGGACGCGCTGACCGCCCCGCCCGCGGCCGACGATCAACGCCGCTCGAGACTCCTGGCGCCGACGGTGCGCACCAGGGTCAGGATCGGCAGTCCGATCACCAGGTGCTCGATCGCGGTGGAGATTCCGACCCACAGATCGGCCGACAGGGTCAGCGGCACGATCACCGCGGCCGCGACCAGGATCCCGACGATCCAGGTGAAGAACATATCCGGTTCCGGCGTCCCCAGGTGCAGCAGATACCACAGCACCCCGGCCGCGATCGCGCACAGGAACGCCACCACGGCGAACCAGTAGCCGTCCTCGGCCATCGGATTCCAGACGCCGAATTTGCCGATCTGGCTGGCGCGGGTGGCGATCGCGCTGATGATCCACGCGCACAGCCAGGCCGCCAGTGCGGTCACGATGGCGGCCGCGATGACCCCGCCGATGAACATTCCGCCATTGACGGTCGGCTGCTGCCGGCGCGGGCGCTGCGGCGGCTGCTGATAGGGGGCCGGTTCACCGTATTCGCGGCCGGAATAGTTCGGGTCGTAGCCGGAATAATTCTGCCCGCGACCGGGATAGTTCTGTTCCGGGCCCGGATAGTTCTGCTCGCGGCCACGATAGTTCGGGTCGTGCGCGGGATAGTTCTGATATCTGGGATCCTCGTACTCCCGCCCGTAATTGCCGGGCTGATATCCGGCTTCATAACGAGCCGTTCGGTTTTCACGCGGATCCTGAGGATACAACGCCCATCTCCTCCGTCGACAGTTCGAATTGTGGCCGAGTGTAGGCCGCACCGTATCAGCGGCGCTGCGGGTACGAACCGGTGTCCTATCCGCGGCCTACCGCTACCGCATCACCGCGCCGGCGAAATCCGATCACACCGCACCTCCCGGTGCGACTACGACATACCCGGCATCCCGGCCGGATACACCCTTGCCGCCCACCGATTCGACCCGCACACTCGCGGCGCCACCGCGCACCCTCGCCGCCGCCGGTCGAGACGTCCGATCCGGTCATTCAATGTTATCTGTCTCACACCCACCGGTCGAGCGACGCCGCCGCCCAGCGTGGCCGCGGCCGCTGAATCCCCGGAATCGCCGCGCCGTCGCGGACTAGGATCCGGATATGGCGGGCGCGAAAGTGATCCTGGCGAGTCTGGGCACCATCGCGGTGACCCTCGGCCTCACCACCGGTTGCACCTCGCACTCGGCCGCATCCGGCCACGCCTGTGACCGCCCGCCGGCCGGCACTGCCTCCGCGACACCGGCCGGCGCCGCGCCCGCGCCGACCGATCTCGCCACCAATCCCGAGATTTCGACCGGCTACCGCCGCGATATGACGCCGGTGCGCACCCGCACCTTCGCGGTGTCGACCGCCAATCCGATCTCGACCGAGGCCGCGTGCCGGGTGCTGGCGGCCGGCGGAACCGCGGCGGACGCCCTGGTCACCGCCCAGATGGTGCTCGGACTGGTGGAGCCGCAGGCCTCCGGCGTGGGCGGCGGCGCCTTCGCCATGTACTACGACGCGGCCAAGGGTTCGGTGGACGCCTATGACGGGCGCGAGGTCGCACCGGCCGCGGCCACCGAGAATTATCTGCGCTGGATCAGCGACACCGACCACACTGTGCCGCAACCGAATACCAGGGCCAGCGGCCGCTCCATCGGCGTTCCCGGGGTGCTGCGATTGCTCGAGGCGGCGCACCGGGACCACGGCCGCACCCCCTGGCGTGAACTGTTCGGCCCCGCGATCAGCCTGGCCGACAACGGATTCGACATCAGTCCGCGGCTGGCCGATCAGATCGCGCAGTCGGCCCCAGATCTGGCGCGGGATACGGACGCCAAGGCCTATCTGCTGCGGCCGGACGGGTCCGGCAAACCGACGGGCACCCACCTGACCAATCCGGCGATGTCGAAAACCTTGAACGCCATCGCCTCCGACGGCCCCGACGCCTTCTACACCGGCGCCATTGCCCGCGATATCGTCGACGCCGCCACGACGACCAGCGGCGGGCGGACGCCGAGCGCGATATCGCTCGATGATCTCGCCCACTACCAGGCGAAGAAGCGTAGCGCCCTGTGCGAGGACTACCGCGCGCACACGATCTGCGGGATGCCCAATCCCTCCTCCGGCGGTATCACCGTCGCCGCCACCCTGGGAATCCTCGGCAACACCGACCTATCCGCGCTGGCCCCGGAGCGGGTCGACCGCAATGGCGGCACCCCCCGAGCCGAGGCGGTCCATCTGATTTCCGAGGCCGAGCGGCTGGCCTACGCCGATCGCGACAAGTACGTCGCGGACTCCGATTTCGTGCCGATGCCCGGCGGCTCCCCAGCTCGCCTGCTCGATCCGGAATATCTGAAACACCGTGCGGCGCTGATCGATCCGGCGCATTCGATGGGCATCGCGCATCCGGGGGACTTCGGTCCGGTACCGCTGGGCGCCGGACCCCAGCAGCCCGAGCACGGCACCAGCCACATCTCCATCGTCGACAAATACGGCAATGCCGCCTCGATGACCACGACGGTGGAATCGGCGTTCGGATCCTTTCACCTGGTCGACGGATTCGTACTCAACAACCAGCTGACCGACTTCGATTCGGCACCGGCGGACCCGGCCGGAATCCCACTGGCCAATCGCGTTCAGCCGGGTAAACGGCCGCGCAGTTCGATGAGCCCGACCCTGGTCTTCGATCGCGACCGGGACGGTTCCCGCGGTGCGCTCGCCGCCGTGACCGGATCGCCCGGCGGTTCGGTGATCATCCAATTCGTGGTGAAAACCCTGATCGGCCTGCTGGATTGGCATCTGGATCCGCAGCAGGCGGTATCGCAGGTGGACTTCGGGGCCGCCAACACACCGGTCACCGGCATCGGCGGCGAGCATCCGGCGATCGATGCCGCCGACAACGGTTCCCGCGATCGGCTGGTCGAGCGATTGCGCGGGATGGGCCATCAGGTGTCGGTGGATCCGCAGTCCAGCGGGCTCAGCGCACTGGTGCGCGAATCCGGCGGATGGATCGGCGGCGCGGACCCGCGCCGGGAGGGCATCGTGCTCGGCGATCGGCGCTGACCGGATCCGCCGCGCGATGGGCCTATTCGCGCCCGGTGTACTTCGCGCCGAGTTCGCGGAAGCGGTCGAGCGCCGTGGCGGCGTATTCGCCGTCATTGACGCGCAGGGCCATCATCGGGACGTACTCGTCACCGACGAGTTCGAGCCGCGCCCATGCCTTCTTGTCCGGAACCGAGATACCGCGAATATCGTCCCACCGGAATTCACTGTCGCCCAGAACGTTTCGCACGATGACACCGCGCGCACCGACCCGCACCCGGGGCCGGGTCAGCAGGAGTACCGCACCGGCCAGCAACCACCCGAACACGATGATCGCGACCTGATCGGAGCCGCGGAAGTTCACCCCGGTCGCGGAGTGGTTCGATAACACCCCGGCCAGCGTGAACAGCACCGCGATCACCGCGGCCACGATGCGCGAGGTGCGCACCGCACGCCGCGGGCGCACGTCCAGATCCCACTGCGCGGACCGCTCGGCCACCGTCATCTCAGACTTGCCGGCGCAGCGCGCGCAGGGTCAGTGCCGCGTCCAGGGCCGCCGCACAGGCCTGCTCACCCTTGTTCTCGGCCGAATCGGGCAGGCCCGCGCGATCGAGCGCCTGCTGTTCGGTGGCGACGGTCAGCACACCGTTGGTGACCGGGGTGCCCTCGTCCAGTGACACCCGGGTCAGGCCCGCTGTCACCGCGTCACAGACGTATTCGAAATGGGGGGTCTCGCCGCGGATCACCACACCGAGCGCGACCACCGCGTCGGTGGTACGGGCCAGCGCCTGCGCCACCACCGGCAACTCCATCGCACCCGCGCAGCGCACCACGGTGATCTGCGCGACACCCGAATCGCGGGCGACCTTCTCGGCGTTGGCGAGCAGGGTGTCGCAGATCGTCGTATGCCAGCGTGACGCGACGATTCCCACCGTCAGATCCTTGGCGTCGGCCAGCGCGAATTCCGGTACGCCGGTACCGCTCATCGGCAATTACCCCTTCTCTACCGGGCCGTCTCGCCCAGGTCCAGATCATCGAGCCCGACCAGGTCGTGGCCCATGCGATCGCGTTTGGTGCGCAGATAGTGCAGATTCTCGGCAGTGGCGCGCACCGGCATCGGAACCCGCTCGGTGATGCTCAGACCGTAGCCGTCCAGGCCGACCCGTTTGGCCGGATTGTTGGTCAGCAGGCGCATCGACCGGACCCCCAGATCCACCAGGATCTGCGCACCGGTGCCGTAGTCGCGGGCGTCGGCCGGCAGGCCCAGTTCCAGATTGGCGTCGACCGTGTCGTGTTGGCCGGCGTCCTGTAGCTGATAGGCCTGCAATTTGTGCATCAGGCCGATGCCGCGCCCCTCGTGCCCGCGCATGTACAGCACCACGCCCCGGTCCTCGGTCGCGACCATCTCCAGCGCCGCCTCCAGCTGCGGGCCGCAGTCACAGCGCAGCGATCCGAACACATCGCCGGTCAGGCATTCCGAGTGCACCCGCACGAGCACGTCGTCGCCGTCGGTGCCCAGTTCCCCGCGGACCAGCGCGACATGTTCGACCTCGTCGTAGATGCTCCGGTAACCGACGGCCTTGAACTCCCCGAACCGGGTCGGAATGCGGGCCTCGGCGATGCGCTCGACCTGCTTCTCGTTCTTGCGGCGCCAGGCGATCATGTCCGCGATCGAGATCAGCGCCAGTTCGTGTTCGTCGGCGAAGACGCGCAACTCCTCGGTGCGGGCCATATCGCCCTCGTTCTTCTGGCTGACGATCTCGCAGATCACGCCGGCCGGACTCAGCCCCGCCATCCGGGACAGATCCACCGCCGCCTCGGTGTGCCCGGGGCGGCGCAGTACGCCCCCCTCCTTGGCGCGCAGCGGCACCACATGGCCGGGCCGGGTGAACGAGTCCGCGCGCGCGGACGGATCCGCGAGCAGGCGCATGGTGCTGGCGCGATCGGCGGCCGAGATGCCGGTGCTGACCCCTTCGCGGGCATCGACCGACACGGTGTAGGCGGTGCCGTGCTTGTCCTGATTCATCGAGTACATCGGCGGCAGGCCGAGACGATCACAGTTCTCACCGGTCAGCGGCACGCAGATATACCCCGAGGTGTACCTGATCATGAAGGCCACCAATTCCGGAGTCGCCTTCTCCGCCGCGAAGATGAGGTCCCCCTCGTTCTCCCGGCCCTCGTCGTCGACGACGACGACCGCCTTACCGGCGGCGATATCGGCGACTGCGCGCTCGATGGTGTCGAACCTGGTCACGTCTGCTGTGCTCCATCTCGGATCAGTTGCGACTCGAGCCTACTGCCTCGGGTCGCCGGGATGACGATGCGGTCGTCGCCGCTCGGGCCTGGGACTATCCGCGTTGCTGAAGCCGTTCCACATACTTGGCGATGATGTCGACCTCGAGGTTCACGGTGGCGCCGACGGGCGCCTCGCCCAGCGTGGTGAGTTCGCGGGTGGTGGGGATCAGCGAGACCTCGAACCAGTCGCCGACCTCGGCGCCATCGGCGGTCCCCAGACCCGATACCGTCAGCGAGATGCCATCGACGGTGATCGACCCCTTCTCCACCACATAGCGAGCCAGCTTGTCCGGCAACGAGATTCGCACCACCTCCCAGTTGTCGGAAGGGGTGCGCGAGAGCACAGTCCCGGTGCCGTCGACGTGGCCCTGCACGATATGGCCGCCGAGCCGGCTGCTGACGGCCGCCGCGCGTTCGAGGTTGACCTTCGATCCGATCTCGAGTGCGCCGATGCCGGAGCGGGTGAGCGTCTCGCCCATCACGTCGGTGGTGAAACTGTCGCCGCCGACGACATCGACCACGGTCAGGCAGACGCCGTTGACCGCGATGGAATCCCCGTGCCCGGCATCGGAGGTCACCAGCGCGCCCCGGATGGTCAGCCGCGCCGCGTCGGCGCTGCGCTCGGCCGCGACGATCTCGCCGAGTTCCTCGACGATGCCTGTGAACATTCCGTCTCTTCTCCTGTCACCCCGCGCGATACGGGCTCCGAATGCGCCAACGATCCGAGCGGCCCGCGGTATTCCGGCGGACGGCGGATGCGACCACCCTAATAGGTCTCGGCATGGGCGCGGAAAAGACCTGGAGACCGGAAAATCGATCCGAATCGGCCGGAAATGCGGCGACCCGCCGGGACACGGAAACACCGTCACGGAAACACCCGCTACCGACCGACCGGCCTCATCGTAGCGGCGGCGCCGAAACGGATCGATATAAGAATCAGCGGGATCATTTTCGAACGCATATCCGTGGAATGTGGGTCCAGAAAAATCGAATCCCTCGACCATCGATCGAGCATTTCCACGATCGGACTGCCGATACTTGCACGAGAGCGAATCCGGTCGTAATAATCGTTATGTAGTCGATTTCGCAGTTCACCCGTATACCCGTTGAGCCACAACATATTTGGGAGTGCGCCGTGACCACACTGATCGATCCGGCACTGACCGATCGCTGCGAACGGTATCGCCACCTGTTCCACCTTCCGGCGGCGATCGACGACTCCCGGCACATAGTCCTGGAAATCGACGACGAATTCGGCGCCGTCACCATGCCGGCCGAAACCGGTGAACGGGTGCAGCGCCACCTCGCGCGACTCGGCCTCGTCACGCCTGTGGTGCACCACCCCCGCGCCCGGCGCTGGACCTTCATCACCGGCCCCGCGAGCGCGGCCGCGATCACGCCGGTCGTGGCGGCGGAATTGTTCCGGCTCTACGCCACCGTCGCCGGGACCGGAACCCATATCGTGCTGCCCTCGGCCGAGGACGAACGCACCGGCTACCGGATCTGGGTCAGCGCGCCCGAGCATGTCGCGCCGCCGGTGCCGATGGCGGCGGTGGTGCAGGCGGTGCGACTCAGTGCCGCGCCATCTGGCCGGCCTCGATGACCTTGCGGCGCAGCACCTCGACCGTCTCGGCCGGGTCCGGGGTTCCGTAGACCGCGGATCCGGCGACGAAGCAGTCCACCCCCGCCTCGGCGGCGGCCTCGATGGTGTCCATGTTCACGCCGCCGTCGATCTCGACCAGCAGCCGCAACTCCCCGCTGTCGACCAGGCGCCGCACCGCGCGCGCCTTGTCGAGCACGTGCGGGATGAACGACTGTCCGCCGAAGCCCGGTTCGACGCTCATCACCAGCAGGGTGTCGAAGTTGCGCAGGATCTCCAGATACGGCTCGATCGGGGTGTTCGGCTTCACCGAGAGCCCGGCCTTGGCGCCGGCGGCCCGGATATCGCGCGCGACGGCGACCGGATCGTCGGTGGCCTCGGCGTGGAAGGTGACATTGTGCGCACCGGCCTCGGCATAGGGCGGCGCCCAGCGGGCCGGATCCTGAATCATCAGGTGACAGTCCATCGGGATCTCGGTCGCCTTCAGCAGACTCTGGACCACCGGCAACCCGAAGGTGAGATTGGGGACGAAATGATTGTCCATCACATCCACATGCAGCCAATCGGCACCTCTCACGGCCTCGACCTCCTCGGCGAGGCGGGAGAAATCCGCGGACAGGATGGAGGGGGCGATCATCGGTGCGGGGCGGTTGGCGGACTCGTTGCCGGAGGACTTGGAGGAGGACACAGCGCGTGAGTGTACTGGGTCCGCCACAGCCGATTTCAGCACTGTCCGCGATTGACCGAGACGGTGTTGGGTAGCCTTCCTAGGGTGATCAATATGTCGGCTGAAGAGGGACTGCGCAGCACACCCGTCGAAATAGGCGTCGCGGCCACGGTGTCGCAATTGCCGATCGTGCGCGGGCTCGCCGAAACCCTGGTCCTGCTCAGTGATTTCACGCTCGACGAGGTCGCCGACATCCGGCTGGCCGTCGACGAGACCTGCTCGACCCTGATCGAACTGGCCGCGCCGGGTAGCCAGCTGCGGTGCCGCTTCATGGTCGGCCTCGAGGATCTGCACGTTCGCGTGGAAGGTCTGGCGGCCACCTCGAAGCTGCCGGATCAGCGCAGTTTCGGCTGGCATGTGCTGCGGACACTGACCGATTCGATCGATGTCGCGCAGCAGCCCTACGACGAGGAAATTTCCGGATACCCGACGGTTGTGGAATTTCGCCGGGCCCGGGGGAAGGCGTAGTGGCGGCCGAGGACCAGACGTTCGCGGCCGGCGCCGACGGTTCCACCCCCGGCGACAGCGAGTCCCGGCCCCCTCGCCCG
>JAFMQT010000321.1:0-2276 GCA_017354515.1 Nocardia sp.
GTGCGTCGTTACGCCCGCAATCGGGAACTGCTGCTCGACGGACTGCCGCGGATGGGGATCGGTGATCTCGCACCGGCGGACGGAGCCTTCTACGCCTATGCCGATATCGCTCATCTGACCCGGGATTCGACCGCGTGGTGTGCGGATCTGCTGGCCCGGACCGGAGTAGCCCTGGCGCCCGGAATCGACTTCGACACCGCCCACGGGCATCACACCGTGCGAATTTCGTTCGCCGGTGCGACCACCGACATCGAACAGGCGCTGGTGCGGATGAACCGGTATCTGACCTGAGTTCGATCGGGATGCCGGACCGGTTCGCCACGCCGGGGCCCGGGTGTGCCGATATGGCCCACCGAAGTGCCGATATGCTGTACAACTGTCTAAGTTGTGCGTTCAACCGCACCCTTCGCACAGATTTCACAGATCGCACCCATTCGGCACGGATGAACCGACGATGACTGGCACGATGACACAGTGATCACCGCGACGACCCCGAAAGGCGAGAGGCGTCGCCAAGCTCTGGTCGCGGCGGCCGCGGAGTTACTCCTCGAGGGCGGCTTCGATGCCGTGCGCCACCGCTCGGTGGCGACCCGCGCGGAATTACCGCTGGCGTCCACGACCTACTACTTCGAATCTCTCGAGGATCTGATCGCGCGCGCGGTCGAGTTCAGCGGTACCGCCGAACTCGAGGCCATGCGACGCCGGGTCGACGAGGTCTCCCATCGCCGCCGCGGCGCGGAGGCGACCGTGGATCTGATCGTGGATCTGATGGTCGGCGCGGACGGTCCGGACGATGCGGTGCGCGGCCGGTTGATCGCTCGCTACGAGCGCTCGGTGGCCTCCGCACGACATCCTGAACTGCGGGAGGTACAACTGCGATTACGCGCCCAGTTCGAGGAGTTACTGGCCGATGTGCTGCATCGCTGCGACCGGATGGTCCGTACCGATCAGCTGCGGCGGCTGGTGGCCGTGGTCGACGGTGCTGTGGTCGCGGCCCTCGCCGAATCCGATCCACAACCGCGCCGCATCGCCCGCGGCGCACTGCTGGAACTGATCGATGTGATCGCCCCGCCGGTGCCCCAGCAATTGGTCAGTGCCCAGGCCGGCGTCGGCCTGCCGCCCACCATGCCCCAGCAACCCGGCAGGTCGCGAACACTAGACTGACCGTTCGTGAGCCTTGTCCCGAACGTCCTCGCCACCCGGTACGCCAGCCCGCAACTGGTGACGTTGTGGTCGCCCGAGAACAAGATCGTGCTGGAGCGGCAGCTGTGGCTCGAGGTACTGCGGGCCCAGGTCGAACTCGGCGCCGCCGGAACCGACGCGGTGACCGCCGAGGTGATCGCCGATTACGAGCGGGTCGTCGAGCAGGTCGATACCGCCTCGATCGCCGAACGTGAGCGCGTCACCCGGCACGATGTGAAGGCGCGGATCGAGGAATTCAACGCGCTCGCCGGCCACGAGCAGATCCACAAGGGTATGACCAGCCGCGATCTGACCGAGAACGTCGAACAGCTGCAGCTGCGGCTGTCGCTCGAGCACATCTACCGGCACGGTATCGCCGTGGCCGCGCGGCTGGCCGAGGGCGCCGCCGAATATCAGGCCGTGGTGATGGCCGGACGCTCACACAATGTGGCTGCGCAGGCGACCACCCTCGGTAAGCGCTTCGCGGGCGCCGCCGACGAGGTGCTGATCGCGCTGCGGCGGGTGCGCGAGTTGATCGATCGGTATCCGCTGCGCGGTATCAAGGGCCCGATGGGCACCGCCCAGGACATGCTCGACCTGTTCGACGGCGACGCCGGCAAGCTGGCTCAACTGGAACAGAAGGTGGCCGGGCATCTGGGCTTCGCCACCGTACTCACCAGCGTCGGGCAGATCTATCCGCGCTCGCTGGATCATGACGTGATCTCCGCGCTGATCCAATTGGGTGCGGGCCCTTCGTCTTTCGCGCATACCGTGCGGCTGATGGCCGGGCACGAACTGGTGACCGAGGGATTCCGGCCCGGGCAGGTCGGCAGTTCGGCGATGCCGCACAAGATGAACACCCGCTCCTGTGAACGGGTCAACGGCCTGCAGGTGGTGTTGCGCGGCTACGGTTCGATGGCCGCCGAACTGGCCGGTGCGCAGTGGAACGAGGGCGATGTGTTCTGCTCGGTGGTGCGCCGGGTCGCCCTGCCGGACGCCTTCTTCGCCATCGACGGCATGATGGAGACCTTCCTGACGGTGCTGGCCGAATTCGGCGCGTATCCGGCCGTCATCGACCGCGAGCTCAACCGGTA
>JAFMQT010000321.1:2286-5678 GCA_017354515.1 Nocardia sp.
TGCGCGAACAGGGCCGCGAACCCGATCTGCTCGATCGCCTCGCCGCCGACGACCGGATGCCGCTGGACCGGACCGCCCTCGATGCCGCCCTGGCCGATCGTTCCGCGTTCATCGGAGCCGCGCAGGCGCAGGTCGCCGATGTGGTGGCGCAGGTGCAGAAGTTGGTCGACGCCGATCCGGAGGCCGCGGGCTACACCCCGTCACCGATTCTGTGACCGATGTTTCGGCGGGCCCGCCGGCGGTAAGTCCATGAATCGTGTGGCGGGACAAGCGAAAACGGCGACTAGGGTTGGCCGATATGGACCCCTACTCGATCTTCGCCGATATCGTGGCAGGCCGGGCCCCCGCCTCGAAGGTCTATGAGGATTCCGACGTCCTCGCCTTCATGGACATCCGGCCCTTCACGCCGGGGCATCTGCTGGTGATTCCGAAGGTGCCCGCGCGCAGTCTCGCGGAACTGGATCCGGTGGTCGGCGGCAAGCTCTTTCAGGTGGGCCAGCGACTGGCCGCCGCGCTGCGAGACAGTGAGGTGGGCTGCGACGGCGTCAACTTCTTCCTGGCCGATGGGGTGACCGCGGGGCAGGAGGTCTTCCACGTGCATCTGCACGTCATCCCGCGCACTCCCGGTGACGGTTTCGGGCTGCGGGGCCGGCCGACGATGCCGCCGCGGGCGGATCTGGATTATCTGGCCGGTTCGATCCGCGGAGCGCTGCGGGGGTCCTCATGAACTGGCAGTTTGCCAGAGAATGGGAAATGTCCAGTCCGAGTGGCAAAGACGCGGTGTACTCTACGTTAAGTCGCGGTGCACTGGGATGATGGAGGCGGGGATATGCGTCGTTCGTTCATTGCTGTAAGTGTGCTGATCTTTGCATTTGGGATCCTGGCGCCATGGCTCGGACCGGCGCGGGCATCGGCTCAGGTCGTCGGAGTCACCCGGATGAGCCCGACGCGCTCCGCGGTGTTCATCGCCTCCCCGGCGATGGGCCGCACGATTCAGGTCCAGGTGCTGCATCCGGCCGGGGGTGGTTCGCGCCCCAGCTACTACCTGCTCGACGGTCTGGATCCGCTGGCCACACAGAGCACCTGGACCAATACCACCGATGCCGAACCGTTCTTCGCGGGTAAGAACGTCAATGTGGTGCTGCCGATGGGTGGTCAGGCCAGCTACTACACCGACTGGGACAGCGACGATCCGCATCTGGGCCACTACAAGTGGGAGACCTTCCTGACCCAGGAACTGCCCCCGATCATCAACTCCACATTCTCCGGCAACGGGGTCAACGCCATCGGCGGTCTGTCCATGGGGGGTATGGCGGCCTTCACACTCGCCGTGCGGCATCCGCAGCTGTATCGGGCGGTCGCCGGATACAGTGCCTGCCCGGATATGGGAATCGCGCAGGGGGCGGTCATGTTCTCGGTCGCCAACCGCGGCGGTAATCCGGGCAATATGTGGGGCCCGCCCGGCAGTCCGGAATGGGCCGCCCACGATCCGGCCGTGCTGACCGATCGGCTGCGCGGGAAAACCATCTACCTGTCCACCGGCAGCGGTATGCCCGGACCGCACGAAGCGCAGCTCAAACCGCAACTGCCCGAGGCCATCGCGTTCGGCGTCCCGATCGAGGTCGGAGTGGACGGCTGTGTCACCGCGTTCGAGGCTCGACTGCGTTCGATGGGGATACCGGCCCGGGTCGACCACGATGCGGTGGGAACCCATACCTGGCCGTACTGGCAGGACGCGCTGCACCAGTCGTGGCCGAGCCTGGGCCCGGCCATCGGCGCCTGACTCAGGCGGTAGTGCTGCCCGGGCGGTTGAATTCGCCGTCCTTGGCTCCGGCGACGAACGCCCGCCACTCACCGGGGGTGAAGATCAGGGTCGGGCCGTCGGGATTCTTGGCATCGCGCAGGCCGATATTGCCGCTCGCCAGAAAGGCCACCTCGACCCCGACCGCACCCTCGCCGCTGCGCTGCCAGACCGCACCCGGTTCGATCTCCCGATTCTTGGCTTCCACCTGAGCTCCCATCCTGTTTTCCGCCGGGCCGAACGCCGCGAGCGGTACCGATGTCGACAGTAGGCGTCCGCGTGGATGGCCGGTGTCACAGATCCCGCTGGTTTATTCGGATCGGCAGCGGAAACTCCACGCAGTGTGGCAGGTCCAGGACATCCCACCACCACTGATACCGATGTATTCACCGGGAACGAGCACCCGCACTCTGCCGCACCGAAGGACGACAAGGATGGAGCACCGCATGGCACCCGTCTTCGACAGTTGCGCGGTGGTGCCCGGGCACCTCACCGTTGAACAGGCGCATAACATCCTGCACAGCCACAGCAGCTGCCCGACCGACCAGTGCCCGCGTCGCAAGGCCGCGCTGTATTTCCTGATGGAGTCCCGTCGTTCGTCCGGGGGGACAGGCCGGGGGTTGCGCCGGACGGCGACTCGTCGGACCGGCCTGGGGTAGCCGGGGGCCGCAGCAGCGATCGGGGCCATCGCGATTACCGTGGAGCGCATGGCTCTCGACAGTGGTACCGGAACGATCAGCGATACCGGCGATACCGCGGCGGTGATCGGCCCGCCGATCGCGAAGCGGATTCCGGTCGAACGTACGCACCACGGTGACACCTTCGCCGACCCCTACGAGTGGTTGCGCGATAAGGAGGACCCCGAGGTCATCGCCTATCTCGAGGCCGAGAACAGCTATACCGAATCGCGGACCGCCCACCTGGCGCCGCTGCGGGAGCAGATCTTCACCGAGATCAAATCGCGGACCCAGGAGACCGACCTGTCGGTTCCGGCGCGGATGGGTGAATTCTGGTACTACTCACGCAGTTTCGAGGGCAAACAATACGGTGTGCACTGCCGCTGCCCGATCGCCGACGCCGACGACTGGAATCCGCCGGAACTCGACGCCGACGTCGAGATCGAGGGCGAGCAGATCCTGATCGACAGCAACATTCTGGCCGAGGGACACGACTTCTTCGCGCTGGGCGCCTTCTCGCTCAGCCACGACGGAAACCTGCTGGCGTACTCCTGCGACACCGTCGGCGATGAACGGTATGTATTGCGGTTCAAGGACTTACGCACTGGTGAACTGCTCGGCGACGAAATTCCGCGAACCGCGCCGGGGGCGACTTGGTCGCTGGATGGCAGCCACGTCTTCTATCAGACGGTCGACGAATCCTGGCGCCCGGACACCGTCTGGCGGCACCGCATGGGCACCGCGCAGGCCGACGACGTCAAGGTCTTCCACGAACCCGATGAGCGGTACTGGGTCAGCATCGGCGCCACCCGCTCGGAGAAGTATCTGATGATCTGGCTGGGTTCGAAGATCACCAGCGAGGGCTGGATTCTCGAATCCGACGATCCCGAGGGCGAATTCCGGGTGCTGCTGCC
>JAFMQT010000322.1 GCA_017354515.1 Nocardia sp.
GTGACCCGGCGTACCGATTCGGTCAGCGCCTGCCGCGCCTCCTCGTTCTCGGTGCGGCGGGCCTGCAGTCGCAGCAGCGCCGCCACGGTCTGCAGATTGTTCTTGACCCGATGGTGGATCTCGCGGATCGTGGCGTCCTTGGACAGCAGCGCCCGGTCGCGGCGCTTGACCTCGGTGACATCGCGGACCAGCACCGCGGCCCCGGCCAGCTCGCCGTGCGGGCGCAGTACCAGGGTGCGCAGCAGCACCGTCGCCCCGCGCGCCTCGACCTCCATCCGGCGCCCGGATCTACCCGCCAGCGCGGCCTGGATATCGCCGATCACCTCCTGGGCGTCGAACGGGTCGGTGATCAGTGCGCGCGTCGACCGCGCCAGATCCTGACCCGCCAGTTCACTCTGCAATCCCATGCGGTGATAGGCGGAGAGCGCGTTCGGGCTCGCGTAGACCACGGTGCCGTCGGTGTCGAGCCGGATGAATCCGTCACCGGCACGTGGACTCGAATGCGAACCGGTGCGGTCCTCGGCGGTCGGGAAGGTCCCGTCGGCGATCATCTGGCACAGATCGTCGGCGCAGCCCATATAGGCGCGTTCGAGATTGCCGCGGACCTCGACGCGGTGCAGATCGGTATCGCGGCACAGGACCGCGATCACATCCTCGCCGGACCGCACCGGGATGCCCTCCCGGATCACCCGCGCGGGGCTGGGGTGATACACCCGCGGCGATTCGCCGTCGCCGACCACGCGCACGATCTCCCCCGAGGTGAGGGCATCGAAGATCTGCGGATGGTCCTGGCGGGAAGCCAGGGTTCCGACCAGATCATCGGGTTGAACGGTCGGTGAGGTGGTGGGACGGCATTGGGCCACACACACCACATCGGCGCCGTCGGGCACCGGGCCGACGCCGACCCACAGTTGCAGATCGGCGAAGGACAGATCCGCCAGCAATTGCCAGTCGCCCACCACGCGCTGCAGGTGGTCCACCGCCGCACCGGGTAGATCGGTGTGTTCGGCCAGTAGATCACTCAGTGTCGACACGTGGCGCGTCCCCTCGAATTCGGTATGGATCCGGTGCGTTCCGAGGCTAGCGTGCGCGGGCCGTGGTTACGCGATGACGGCGATCAGATCGCCCTTCTGCAGCACATCGCCTGGGACCACATTGATCGAGGCGACGGTGCCATCGGATTCGGCCACCACCGGAATCTCCATCTTCATCGATTCCAGCAGTACCAGCGTGTCGCCCTCGCGCACGGGGGCGCCTTCGCGCGCGACGATCTCGAAGACGGTCGAGACCATCTCCGCGTGCACTTCCTCGGCCATGGCACCTCCAGGTCGGTCCGCCCGAACGCGGTCCGCGCAAGCCTATCCGGCGCGCACGCTGACCCAGGTGTTGTTGACCGCGGAGGTTCCCGACAGCGGATCCACCAGCGCCGGATCGTGCAGCAGATTCACATTCGCGCCCGGGCGCTCGGCGGCTACCGTCCAGCCCACCCCGGGTTCGCCGTGCCCCCAGCCGTGTGGAATCGCTACGGTACCGGGCCGGATTTCGTCACCGACCTCGAGCCGCACCCGGATCGAGCCGCTGGCCGAGGACACCGTGACCGGTTCCCCGTCGGCCAGTCCGCGCTCGCCCGCGTCGGCCGGATGCATCAGGACCGTGCAGCGATCCTTGCCCTTCACCATGGCCGGGACATTGTGCAGCCACGAGTTGTTACTGCGCAGGTGGCGGCGGCCGATCAGGCGCAGATCGTAACCGTCGGCACCGGCCGGCGGCGCGTCCGCCAGATCCGCGAGCAGTTTCGCGATGCCCTCGCGAAAGTCCTTGGGCACCAATACCACTTTGCCGTCCTCGGTGCCGATCAGGTGCCGCAGCCGCGACCGTAGCGGGCCCAGATCCACTCCCCCGGCACTGGCCCGCGCCTTGGCGACGGTGAGGCCGTGGCGGCCCTTGCGCAGCACGCCGTACGGACCCGCGGCGACCCCCAACGCCGCCAACCGCGTCGGCGACAGGCGTTCGAATACGGCGTTCAGCGCGCGCCCGGATATCCGGCGGGCGCGCAGCGGAACCACCTCGGTGATCAGCCGGGCCATGATCTGCCAATCCTCGAGACCGTCGGCCGGCGGCTCGAACACCTTGGCATCGAAGCGCAGATTGTTGCGCACGCTGAACACGGGGAACAGCAGGTTGACATCTTCGCGTTCGAGCTGGGACACCGGCGGCAGCACGAAATCCGCGTGCCGGGTGGTCTCGGTGATGTACATGTCCACGGCGACAAAGAAATCCAGCGACTCCAGCGCGGCGGTCAGGCGACCGCGCTGCGGAGTCGACAGCACCGGATTGCCCGCGTAGGTGATCATCGCGCGGATCTGTCCCGGCCCCTCGGTGAGGATCTCGTCGGCCAGGGCCGCCACCGGAAGTTCGGAGCGGAAGGATTTGTAGCGGCCGGAGCGATCGGTCCACGCTCCGTGGGCCATGGGCAGATGTTTGCCGTAGCGCGCGACGTCGACCGGGGCGGTGGCGAACATCTGCCCACCGGGCCGGTCCAGATTCCCGGTGACCGCGTTGATGGTATTGACCAGCCAGTGCGTGAGGGTTCCGGTGACCTGCTGGCAGACCCCGATGCGCGCGTACAGTACGGCCGAACGGGCGGCGGCGTGGTCGCGGGCGAAGGCGCGGATGGTCTCGGCGTCGACTCCGGCGTGCGGGGCCATGGCCTCGGGTGTGCACGCCGAGACGGTATCGGCCAGCTCATCCCAGCCCGAGCATTGCGCGCGCACCCCAGGTTCATCGCAAAGCTTTTCGGCCACAAGCACATTCAGAACGGCGAGCAGCAGGTAGACGTCCCCGCCGGGGATGACGGCGATATGCTGATCGGCCAGTCGCGCGGTTTCGGTGCGGCGGGGATCGATCACCACGACCGAACCCCGGCGCTCGCGTACTCGCTTCATCCGAGCGCGGGCATTGGGCATGGTGGTGACCGAACCGTTGGACACCGCCGGATTGGCGCCGAGGATCACCAGCCGGTCGGTGCGGTCGATATCGGCGATCGGCATCAGCACATTGGAGCCGAACATCCGCCAGGCCGCGAACTCCTGCGGGAGCTGATCGATCGAGGACGCCGAATAGAAGTTCCGGGTGCCCAGCACCGCGCGCAGCAGTCCGCCGTAGATCACCGAGGAGCTGTGCGCGGCCGGATTGCCCAGGTACATGCCGATCGCACTGCGCCCGTGGTCGCGCTGAATATCGCGCAATCTGCGGCCGATCTCGGCGAAGGCCTGATCCCACCCCACCGGCTCGAACCGATCCCCGACCCGCCGCATCGGAGTGCGCAGCCGATCCGGATCGTGGTGCAGCGCCCCCATCGCCGTGGCCTTCGGGCAGATATAGCCCTGCGACAGCACATCGTCCGGATTGCCCTCGATCCGGACGACCTGATCACCCTCGACAGTGACCCGGATACCGCAGTGCGCCTCGCACAATGTGCACTGCCGAGAAACGGTGCGAGTATTCATGATTCATCCTCTCACGCACGGCTGTCACCGCAGCGTACCGGCACGAGCGCTCGCCGAACACCCCCTCATGCGCGAGCACAACGTTGGCTACCGCCTAGCGTGCCAGGATCTGATAGAGCAGCGTGCGGCCATCGCGATCGACGGTGCGCACCGACTGCCGATAGGTCTGGTGCCGCCCGTCCGGCCGGTACTCATCGACATCGACGTCGAAGAACTGCGGATCGCGGGTGGTGATGCGCACGCAGTAGCCGGTGCCCGCCGGAATCTGCGAATCGATCGCCCGCTGCAGGCCCGCCGCATCGGTCACATTGGCCGTATCGGCGGCCACGAACCGCCGCGCGAGCTCGCCACTGCGGTCGGTGTAATACGCGTGCTCGAATCCGAGAATCGCCTCCGGTCCGTCGACCGTATCGCCGGCACCGTTGCCGACGACCAGACCGTCGTGATGCTCGGCCGGGCACGGCACCGCGGTGGGCCCGGACAGCCCCGGTGACGCGCCGGTGGGCCCGGGGGCCGCCGCCGGACGTTCGGGCCGATCCGAGGAACCGGACAGTAGTTTCGCGACACCGACCGCGACCAGAACGACCACCACTGCCACCGCCGCCAGCGCCATCACCCGTCGATTCCCCCAGGGCCGATGCGGTGCGGGTATGGACGCCGCAGGCACCGGGGTCCGAGCCTCGACCCCGGGTGACCCGGCCACACGCACGGGTGCCTCAACCGCGGGTGCGGGGGTGCCGACCACGGGTCCGGGTGTCTGAGCCGCAGGCTCGCGAGTCTGAGCCGCCGGTTGGTAAGTCTGTTCGGCCACCGGCGCCGGCGACCGTCTCGACGCCGCGGCGCGCAGGGAGTCGCGTGCCGACGAGGGGGACGGCGCGCCCCAGCCCGCCGATCCCGGCAGCGGTTCGAACGGATGTGATCCCCCGACCCCCCTTGACTGATCGGATTCCGAGCTCATATTCCTGTTCGTCCGTGTCGCCGACATGTCCGGGCACCCGGCGTCCGCGGCGTGCCCACCAAGATCACGATGCCAGTACCCGGCGTAGCGCACAACAGCGGTATCCCCCGCCGATGCATCGAGTCGATATTCGGACGAATCGGTAGAACATCGCCTACGTCCGATCCCGCTGCGGCTGTGCGATGATCGCTCCACGACATCCGCCGATCCGGCGGTTTCCCGCTAGTGGCAGTCGAATGCGTTCCACCCGTGCGCTTTCCGAGTGCGCTTGCCGGGTGATACCGGTGTGCGCCACATATCACCCAGCCGCCCGGCCGCTCGTCCCACCGATCGAACGTCGAAAGGACTCTGGCACGTGAACATTCCGGCTTCTCCCCCTCGGCACTCGACTCCTCCGGCACCGCGCACCTCCGGAGGCCGCGCGTGAGCGCCGCCGACGAGATCGTCGAACTGACCGACGCGTTCTACCAGGACCCGCACGCGGTGTATCGCGAATTGCGCGAGCGGGGCCCGATCCACCGGGTCCGGCTCGACGGCGTGGTGGGCCGGCTGATCGTCGGCCACGACGCCGCGAAGGAGGCCTTCGCCGAAACCGGGATCAGCAAGCAGATCGGCTCGCCCGAGGGACAGGCGGTGCTGGCGAGCAACGGTGCCGCCGAACTGTTCAACGGCGCGATCAACGACAACATGCTGTTCTCGGATCCGCCGCAGCACACCCGGCTGCGCAAACTGGTGACCAAGGCGTTCAGCGGGCGCGCGATTCGCGAATTGGGCCCGCGCGTCACCGAACTCGCCGACGAACTCCTCGCCGGGATGGACGAGCGGGTGGACCTGCTCGACAGCTACGCCTTCCCGCTGCCGATCGCGGTGATCTGCGAACTGCTGGGTGTACCCGACCGCGACAAGGACGAATTCCGGGCGTGGACCGCGGTGGTGGTCGACGACACCGCCTCGATCGAGGATCGCACCGACGCCGGGATCAAATTCTTCACATATATGACTCAACTGATCGCCGCGCGCACCGACGATCCCGGCGAGGATCTGCTGTCGGAGCTGATCATCGCCAAGGAGGACGACGACCGGCTCGATCAGAACGAGCTCATCTCACTGCTGCTGCTCCTGCTGGCCGCCGGCCACGAGACCACCGTCAATCTCATCGGCAACGCCGTCTACGAGATGGTGCGCGATCC
>JAFMQT010000323.1:0-4036 GCA_017354515.1 Nocardia sp.
GCCCTCCGGTAACCGTGCACCCAGACGTAATGGATATCGGCTGTCATTGTGCGAGTGTGGGCGCGCGGCGTTGCTGCTGTAGATCCGGCGTGTATCGAGGATGTGACCTGATCCGGTGCCCTTTGCGACAGGCCGTATCGGAAATCGCATTGGAGGAATTGCCGATTTCCCGTGTTGTGCCCTGAACGCGAAAGTGAGGTATAGGCAACCGATCTGGAGCGGTGCTGCGCAGGAGATGAAGGTATCGCCCTTCGGAGCCGCCCTGCAGGGGGAGGCTTCAGATGGGTGTGTCGGAACGGTTCGCATGCGAGGTCGTTCGGCTGCACAGGTCCACGTATCGCAGGTTGCTGGCTGCGCAGACTCCGCCGATCCCGACGCCGGTGCGCGGGCACGGCTCCCATCACCCCGTGGCCTGCGACATCAACAGGAACCGATCGAACCCCGGACTCAAACACCGGGTGGACGCATCACAGGGGACCGGACACACGGACCATCAGATCGCCGAGGTGGGTGAGATTTCAGCCTTACCGTAGTCGGGTTCGTCTGTGGGCAGGATGCCGAGTTCCGGTACGGCCGCCTGCCGTTGAATATCACATCTGCGTGATAACATGTGTCCGTGCTGTTCGAGATCATCGCCGAGCCCGAAGTGGTGGAGTTCCTGCATCGCTTGAACGCCACCGACCGCGCTCGCGCTGATTTCGCGGCATCGCTGCTGGCGGAATACGGCCCCGCCCTGTCCGAGCCGTACTGCAAGTATCTCGGCGATGGTGTCCGTGAGCTTCGTTTCACGGTCTCCACCTCGGCGGCCGTCCAGATTACCTACTGGTTTCCCGGTGGGCCACTGGTCATCATGTTGACCGCGTTCACCAAGTCGCAGCAGCGGGAGACCCGAGAGGTGGAACGGGCCAAGCATGCGAAAAAGGTATGCGATGCCGAACACGACAAGACCTTTCACAACGTGTTCACGCTGTGACGAGCACCGAACCATGAGGAATCATCATGAGCATCAGCCAAGAGGAATTCGATAGGCGCAGTGCGGAGGTTCGCGCGACACCGGAATACCAGGAGGCGTACCGCAGCGCACAAATTGCCTACGAACTGGGCAAAAAGGTTCGCGAGGCGCGCGAAACGCGGGGGTGGACGCAGGCCGAACTGGCCCGGCGGGCAGGTATGAAGCAGCACGCTGTCAGCCGATTCGAGGCAGGCGATGTGGTCCCGACTCTGGCGACACTGGATCGCATCGCATCCGCTCTCGATTCGCATCTGACCATCGATTTCGCCGCATAGCGTCGTGAAGTCGGCCGACGCTCGACGCGGCGGCAGTTGTCGTGCGGTGGCAACTACGGCTCGATCGGTGGGAAACACCAGATCCGTTCCGCCTCGGCGGTGAGCGTGGTGTGCTCGTTCACGCGGATCAGCTGGAAAGACCACGGCCTTCTTTTCGATCAGTCGCCGGCGGTGCCGGCTACGCGTTGCGCATTCTGCTGGTCCTGCGAGGTCAGGCGGTTGACGGAATGCTTTATGGTCTCGCGGATCTGTTGACGGACCTCGATGTGCGCCTTCAACGCGGAGTCGAAGTCCCCTTCACCTCCGATAGCTTTGGCTCCCAACATCTTTGCGAGTTCATCGGAGGCGGGAAAATCACCGAGTCCGGTGACATGCGTCATATGTTGTAGAAGGTTCTGGCATTCGTGATAGACCTGCAGTTGGTCGTCGCAGGCTTTGAAGCAGTCACCGGACACCGATGGGTCCAGGTCGAGTCGTCCTGCTTCGGATTCCTCGGCCAGTCGCGACCAGCAGCGCTCCTGCCGTTTGTCGTCCCACCGGTGCCTCCCGTGATCTCCACGCAGATGTCGTCTGAAGTGTAGGACGCGTCAGGGGTCGCGTCGGTTCCCGTCTTTCCCGAGAAAGTTTTGCATCGCTGGTCAGCGGCACTTTCCAGGTCGAGATGCCGGTGCTCGTCAATCCTGTGAGGGGTGCGCGGCGTTGATTCGTTGCCATTGGGTCTCGTTCCACTCGACGTACTCGATCTGAACGTCCGGGGTCAGCCGAGCGGTGAGGTTGCGCCCCGTCGGCACGGCTTGCGGTCCTCGGATGATCTCGGCGCCGGCTGCGACGAGCGCGGTATGGAATTGATCGAGGTCGTCGACGATCACCGTGGCCTGGGTCGCGCGGTATGGGGCGAGCGTCATGTCGTCACCGGCGACGACGAGGATCCGCCCGACCGAGGCCAAGCGCAGTCCGTTGGGCATCGCGAACCGTATCCCCATCTCGGCGCCGGTCGCGGCGGTCAGGGCGGCGGTGGTGGTTTCGAGGTCGGAGGTGTAGATCCTCGCGTAGGTGCGCAATACCCGCATGGCCCGGTCCAACGCGGGCGGGTCGCCCGGCATTCCGCCTGATTGCCTCAGCGACCACGAAATCACGGCGAATATGTTTGATGCTCAATCGTATTCGGTGATGCGATTGCCGATGACTGGGCTGAGTGCCTCGTTGGTCAGGGTCGAAATCCGGGGGAGGATGCTGCGCCCTGTGGGCGCTGGGTGCTCACAGTGTGCGCACCGCGTCACCGGTACGCAGGGCGAACGGGGTAACGAAGGAACGGTTCTCATACTGGACGCCGGATCGGTGATTCGTTTAGCATCGCCTCATGAGCGATGGTGGGGGAGATGGTCCAGCTCCGGGTCATGGGGTGTCGGTTGCACCGCAGCAGGTGCACGATGTGGGTGTGTATCTGTACGAGCTGGCTGAAACCCTTTCCGGTGCACTGAATTCCGCCGGTAAGGACGTCGCCGAGCTGTTGAACGGTTCCTGGTCGGGTGACTATGCGGACGAGTTCGGTCGCGGCTGGACGGACGTGCACGAGGGTGGGCAGCGGGTGTTCGCCGCCCTGTCGTCGTTGGCCGAGAAGCTGGGGGTGACCGCCGAGTCGTTCACGGCCACCGATCAGGGCAATGCGGCCGGGTTGGCCGAGCCGTCGTTTCTGGATTTGTCCTGATATGGGCTCGAACTTTTCGGTGGATCTGGATCATCTCGATCGGACCGTGGCCCGCCTGTCCGGGCTGGCCGGGTTCGTCAGCGACCATCTCGCCGAGATCGAACGCCGCGTCGCCGCCCTGCAGGCGAGTGGCTGGGACGGGCTGGCGGCCCGCGCCTACGGCGACGCGCATCGTGAATGGGCCAGTGGTGCACAAGAGTTCGTGCAGGGTGTGGAGGAGATGAGTGAGGCCGCCCGCGGCGCCCACACCGCCTACACCCGCGCGTTGGGCGCCAACCATCGCATGCTGGCCGGCGGGCAGCAGTAGTGATCGTCGACTGGGAGGTCTACTACGACGCCGCCCAGCGCTGCCGGCAACTCGCAGCGGACCTGCGGGCGGCCGACAAACCGGTGCACGAGGCGGTGCGTAATCAGTGTGCGGGGATGGCCGGGGACGCGAACGGCTGTAAACAGTGGGGCGAGTCCTACGATCACGCGGCGCATCGCACGTTGCAGGGGTCGGCGAGTCTGGCGAATGCGCTGACCAACTACGCGGCCGTGTTGGCCGCGCAGGGCTATAACTGGGGTGTCGCCAACAGGTCGAATCCGCCCCCGCCGCGCCCGGACACGACCCAGGTGGGCGATTATCGGGTGGATCTGCCGACGTCGGTGGCCGATAACGGGGCGGGGTTCGCGCACAGTGGTGGTGTGAAGGCGTTTTTCGATCAGTTGGTGTCTGCGGTGGCGGATCGGTTCGGGAAGTTGCCGAACGCGGATGCGGGCAAGCTCGATACCGCCCATGCCACGTGGAGTACGTTCGCGAACCATCCGACGGTGACGGGGGCGTCGGCGGCGATTGCGGCGGTGTCGGGGTTGTTCGAGGGGATGGATGATCCGGTCAATCGGCAGCTGATGCAGGATCATTTCGCGACGTTGAAGACCGGTGCCGACAACGTGGCGGCGGGTGCGCGGAGTATCGCGGCCCCGGTGGGGCAATACCATTCGGCGACGGTGTCTTTCGGTGAGACCACGGCGAATAGGATCAATTGGCTCGAGGCCGGT
>JAFMQT010000323.1:4046-5654 GCA_017354515.1 Nocardia sp.
GGGGATGAGTGCCGAGGCGGCCGGCGCGTCGATCGCTGCGGCGGTGTCGGCGACGACGACGGCGATCGAGGAGGCGTTCACCGCCAGCACCCTCGCCGAAATCCTGGGCGTCACCACCCTGACCCTGGGCGCGGTCACGATGGTGAAAGCGTTCCAGGCCGTCCCGGTCGACGACCTGGAACGGGACGCGTCCAAGCTGGCCGCCATCATCGCCATGAAAGTCCTCATCGACGAACACGGAACATCAGATGGAAAGACAACGGAATCGACGGGGCCGAAAGATGAGCAGCAGGTACGTGATACGGTTCTTTCGCGAACCGGCAAAGGTAGGAATAAGCCCAACCGCGAGGTCGAATCAGAGCAAGATCTTACCGATCTATACAAGGACTTGACGGGTAACGGAAAGCCTTCCTCGCTCCCGAACTACAAGGGTGAAGTAAAAGAGCTGCCGGACGGTACTAAAATTGGCATGCGGGATGAAAGCAAGTCGGGCGGCCGTACGATCGATATATACTATCCGGGTAAGGCAAAGCCAGTAAAGGTGCATCTTCCATGAAAATCGATCCTGCATACGAGAACTTCTTGTTGTATGCTATTTCCGATGACTGGGCGCAGCTGGGAGAATTTGTCGAACATGCTCGAAAATTTGCGCCAGCAGAGTATTCTCGGCAGTATGTCCTCGAGTTGGTTCGAGAGTTTATCGAGCGTGGGTACATCGAGATTGGGAATATTGCCGATGGGAACCCTCCCTGGGTGCCTTGGGATGTATCCGTCGATGAAACAATGCGGCGTATCGCCAACGGCTATCGCGGCGTTGCCGGGCTATTGACAATGCCTGAATCCGAACTGGGGCAGAATGAGTTGTTCCGGGCGCAGCTCACCGATCGTGGGGAGGCTCGGCTCGCGGAGATGGGGGACCCGTACGAGAAATACGGGGACCCGTGGTTCGACGATCCGTATCTGAATGCCGCGGACTGGGGTTATCCGCCGTATCGCCCGGACTCAGCTGATCCTGGGTAGCATTTAAGATCTCGCATTGTACTTCTCCGGACCGGGAATCGGAGTTTGGAATTGGGTATCGGAATTTATGTACAAGACGTCAACCACAAGAAACTGGAGTATCTTGGCCCAACTTCCGCGCATACGCTGTCGGAGATCGTTCTGAACGCGCCGATCGGGTCATGGATGCGCGGGATACACAAGTATGCCGATACGATGTTCAATTCCTACCAATTGAAATTATTCTTGGAGGAGCTCGATGCGATGTCTGCTAGGAATGAGGAAGAAGCTGCCCTGATCGCATACTTCTTGTAGGGGTTGCCTAGTTCGGATAGCCGATGTTCCCCCAACTCAGTGAAATCCGCACGGAAGACTTCGTTGGATCCGATATCGGAGTCCGGGATGTCCAGGTATCCGGCCTGGCCGTTGTAGCCGTGAGAAATTCGATGAAGACCTTCGTCGACCGAAATTTCCCACGGCTCCCATGATTGTCCGCCACCCGGGAAGGCTCCGAGTTGAATATATCCCTCGGTTGTTAGCTCGCGAATTGTCTCGAGAACCTGCTTGCGTGAATAGTCGCCCGGTGTGAGTCGCGCTACCATTCCGTCG
>JAFMQT010000324.1 GCA_017354515.1 Nocardia sp.
ACAGAAAAGCGCCGTACCGGCTCACAGGTTGTCGATGTGGGCGGCGAGCGCGTCGGCACCCGCGTGCAGTTCGGCGGCCCGGTCCGCACGCCCGAGGGATTCGTATTCCGCTGCCGCATGACGTCGTTCGTCGATCTCGGATCGGACGATGCGCTCGATATCGGCCTCGGCGAGCTCGCGGCGGCGCGCCTCGGCGGCACCCGGCCCCACGGCACTGGCTTCGACAGCTCCCGCGCGGACCTCGCCGGCGTCGATCGCCTCGGCGTTGTCGATCGCGCCCAACGCCGACCGCAGTGCCGACGCCGCCTCGCGGTCGCGGCGTTTCATCGCGACGGGCAGTGCGGCACGCAGCCGGGTGCGCAGGCCTGGCGATACGGTGGACGGCTCGGTCGACATGAGCTCGACCGTACGGGGCGGTGGTGCGGCGGTCGACCGGATTTCCGGGTGGCGCCGACGTAACGGCTCACGCCCGTGGGTGAGCCTGATCGTGAATCCGGCGCAGCCGTTCAATCGAGACGTGGGTGTAGAGCTGGGTCGTCGCCATGCTTGCGTGCCCCAACAGTTCCTGCACGACGCGCAGGTCGGCACCGCCCTCGAGCAGGTGCGTCGCGGCGGTGTGGCGCAATCCGTGCGGGCCCAGGTCAGGAGCGCCGGGAACCGCGGAAACCACCTCGTGCACAACGGTTCTGGCCTGCCGCTGATCCAGTCGCCTGCCGCGGCGGCCGAGTAGCAGCGCGGGTCCGGATTCGGGCGTCGCGAGGTGTGCCCGGCCGTAGGTCACCCAATTCTCCAGCGCTGTGTCGGCGGGTAACCCGAACGGCACCGAACGCTCCTTGTTGCCCTTGCCCAGCACCCGCACCACGCGTCGCGACCGGTCCACATCGTCGATATCGAGGCCGCACAGTTCACTGACCCGGATACCCGTCGCGTACAACATCTCCACGATCAGACGATCACGTAGAGCCATGGGATCGCGTTGTGCGGCACCGGATTCCGCGGCGGTCATCGCGGAGTCGGCCTGGTCGCGCCCGAGCACCGCGGGCAGGATGCGATGCGCGCGGGACGAGCCCAGCCTGGGGCCCGGATCGTCGGTGAGCCTGCCGGTGTGGGTCAGCCACGCGGTGAATGCCCGTGCGGCCGAGGCCCGGCGGGCCATGGTGGAGCGCGCGGCCCCGGCGGCCGAATGTGCCGCCAACCAGGAGCGCAGTAGGGACAGATCGATCTCGCTGATCGCGGAATCCGGGGCACGGGTACACAGGTGTTCCAGCAGCGATCGCGCATCGCCCAGATACGCGCGCACCGTATGGGCCGACCGGTTGCGGCCCAACCGTAGATATCGTTCGTACTGATCGAGCAGATCGCATAGATCGCCCGGCAAATCCACCATTTCTCCACCGTCACCGAGTGGCCCGCCGCGCGCAAGCTACCGCGCCGAACGGGGACGAACCGGTCCTGCGGCGCGCGAGACAGTCCCGTCATCTCAGCCCCCTGTCCGAACCGTCCGGAACCACCCCGAACTGTCGACTCCCACCAGCCCTGCCACCTCCAGTGCGACGAGCGCCGCCCGCACCGCCGCAACGTCCAGGCCGCAGTCCTCGGCGAGCTGTGTGGGCTGGCGCGCCCCCGCGACCGGCAGCGCGGCGAAGACGGTCTCCTGATCACCGTCGAGCCGCGGCTCGACGCGACCGGTCGGCAGGGGCAGCCGCAGCGGTCCGACCTCATCGCAGACCTCCTCGATCCGCGTCACCAGAATCGCCTCCCCCTCCCGGATCATGCGATGACAGCCGGCCGATGCCGCGGCGGTGATCGGTCCCGGTACCGCCAGCGCCGGACGACCCAGGCGCCGAGCCCATTTCGCGGTATTTCGAGCGCCGCTGCGGGCTCCGGCCTCGACGACCAGAACCCCGTCGGACAATGCCGCGATCAGCCGATTGCGGGCGAGGAATCGGTGCTTGTACGCGGCCGCCCCGGGCGGATATTCGCTGACGACCACCCCGGTCTCGGCGATCTCGGCGAGCAGCCGTTCGTGCTGCGCTGGATACGGCCGGTCGATTCCGCAGGCCAGCACCGCAATGGTATTGCCGCCGACGGTCAGCGCGGCACGATGCGCCGTCCCGTCGATCCCGAACGCCGCGCCGGAAATGATGGTCCAGCCGGCCGCGGCCATGTCCCCGGCCAGTTCGGCCGCGGCCTGTTCGCCGTATCCGGTACTGCACCGCGCGCCCACCACCGCCAGCGCCTGCTCGGTGTACTGCCGAAGCGAAAGCGGACCGCGCGCCCAGAGCACCAGGGGAACCGCGGCTTCCGGATCCCGAGCCGGATCGAGCTGGGCCAGTCCGAGCATCCGCCACTGTGGCCACTCGTCGTCGTCCGGGGTGATCACCCGGCCACCGATTCGCGCCATGACCTCGAGATCTCGCTCGACGCGGTCGACCCCGCGGCGGCGTTCGGTCGGGCCGCGCAGCGACTCGGGTAGCGCGCATTCGCGGACCGCCCGCGCCGCCTCCCTCACCCCCACCCGCGATATCAATTCCGACAGCGCCGGACACGGCCCCTCGAGCACCCGCGACAGGTACATCCAGGCCAGCCTCCGCTCCTCGGCATCGGCTGTCGTCCGCGGTGATTCGCGACCGATCCGCTCAGCCGCACCCGAGGTGTCGCCGGCCTCGCCGGCCCGGTTCGACGGTGCCGACGACCGGTCCGCGATCTCCCCCATGACATCCCTCCCCCTTTCGATCTCTTCCCCGGCCCGCGATCAGGAGACGCCGCGCTGCCGGAAGTTCAACGCCTGCAACACATCCTGAGCCGAGGGCATCTCGCCCCCGCGCAGATCACATACGGTCCAGGCAACTCGCACTGCCCGATCCGCCCCTCGAGCGGACATCCGTCCCTGGCGCAGCGCGCTTTCCACCGGGGCGAGCGCCTCGTGCGGTAGCCGGAACCGCTGCCGCAAAACATGGCCGGGGACCTCCGCATTCGAGGTCCAGCCGAAATCGGCCCAGCGCTCGAGCGCCGCCCGGCGAGCCACCTCGACCCGATCACGTACCGCGGTACTCGATTCGGCTTCGGCCGGGGTGAACGCCCCCGCGGCCCGCGCCTGCATCTGAACCCAGATATCGATTCGATCCATCAGTGGCCCGGAAAGTTTGCCCAGATATCGGCGGCGCGCCAGAGGCGCGCAGATGCAGTCGACATCGCGGGCCGGAGCGCACGGGCACGGATTCGCCGCGAGGATCAACTGGAAGCGGGCCGGAAAGCGGGCCACGCCGTCGCGCCGAGCGATGCGAACCTCGCCCTCCTCCAACGGAGTTCGCAAAGCCTCCAGCACCTTGGTCCCGATCTCGGCACATTCGTCGAGGAAAAGCACACCCCGGTGGGCCCGGCTGACCGCACCGGGCCGGGCCGAGCCGGACCCACCGCCGACCATGGCCGAGACCGAGGTCGAATGGTGTGGAGCGACGAACGGCGGCGTCACGATCAGCGGATGGTCGTCGGACAGGGTTCCGGCGACCGAATGGATCGCGGTGACCTCCAGCGACTCCGATTCGGTCAGTGGCGGCAACAGCCCCGGAAGACGCTGGGCCAACATGGTTTTGCCGATTCCGGGCGGGCCGGTCAGCAGCAGGTGGTGACCGCCGGCGGCCGCCACTTCCAGTGCCCAGCGGGCCTCGTCCTGCCCGACCACCTCGTTGAGGTCGCCGATGACGCGCTCGGGAGCGGTGTAACTCCCGTCCGGCTCGGACAGTGCGCCTTCCCCGCGCAGCCAGTCGATCAGCGCGCGCAGGGTGGGGACACCGAGAACGGTGATGTCCGCGACCAGTCCGGCCTCACCCAGTGCCGCTTCGGGGACCACCACCGTCTTGTGCCCCGCCGTGCGGGCGGCCAGCACGGCGGGCAGGATCCCGCGCACCCGCCGCACCCGGCCATCGAGCGCCAGCTCGCCCAGCAATACCGTGCCCGCCAACCGCGATCCGGGAACCGAATCACCGGCGTGCAGGACAGCGGCCGCCAGCGCCAGATCGTACACACTGCCGACCTTCGGCAAGGTCGCCGGCGACAGCGCCAGGATGACCCGGCCGTCCGGCCATTTCTCCCCGGAATTACAGACCGCCGCGCGCACCCGATCCCGCGATTCCTGCAGGGTCGTGTCCGGACGCCCGACCAGATGGACCGAGGGCAGGCCCTGCCCGATATCGGCCTCGATTTCGACCAGTTGTCCGTCCACCCCCGTCACGGCCACCGAATGCGCTCGTCCGAGGGCCATCAGAACGCCGCCCGCACATGGTCGATACGGGGCTCGCTGCGCGGCAGCAGCAGCACCGACACCACGTCGAAGCGGATATGCCGCCACGGACCGCACTGCTCGCTGAGCCACAGCAGCGCCAACCGGCGAATGCGCTGCTGTTTGGCGAAGGTCACCGACTCGGCGGGCGTGCCGAACCCCAGCCCCGATCGGGTCTTGACCTCGACGAAGGCGGTGGTATCGGTGTCCTTGACGATGAGATCGAGCTCACCGTAGCGACACCGCCAATTCCGCTCGACGATCTGCATTCCGGACTCGCACAGGAACCGCGCGGCCAATTCCTCCCCGCGAGCGCCCAGCGCCATATTGTCTGCCACCAGCCCAGCATCGCGTCCCCGCCGCCGGCGCCCTCGACACCGACCTGCACGAATACCAGGTTTGTGGACAACGGCCGAAGTGTGGACAGACCGCCGGAACTAATCGGGAAGGCGCAGGTCAGGCTTCTCGAGTTCCTCGATATTCACGTCCTTGAAAGTGATCACGCGGACGTGTTTGACGAACCGGGCGGGACGGTACATATCCCACACCCAGGCATCGGACATCCGAACCTCGAAGTACACCTCGCCGTCGGCGTTCTGCGGCCGCAGTTCGACGGAATTGGCAAGGTAGAAGCGGCGTTCGGTTTCCACCACATACGAGAACTGACCGACGATGTCCTTGTACTCCCGGTACAGCGACAGTTCCATCTCGGTCTCGTACTTCTCGAGATCCTCGGCGCTCATCTGGTGGAAAAACCTCCCTTATCGCCACGGTGTGTGCAGTACATCATCTCGTACCGGCGGTCTCGCTTGCCACCGGCCCGCTCACCGATCCGGCGACCGCGCGGACATTGCGCCACGAGCGCCGGTGTTCCTGACTGGGCCCCAGCCGCCGCAGGGCCGCCAGATGGTCGGCGGTGTTGTACCCCTTGTGCGCGGCGAAACCGTAGCCGGGCACAGCCTCATCGAGATCGACCATCATCCGGTCGCGAGTCACCTTGGCCAGGATGCTGGCCGCCGCGATGCAGGCGGCCGTGGCGTCACCGCCGATCACCGGCAGTGACGGCACACTGATTCCGGGCACCCGGAATCCGTCGGTGAGCACATATCCGGGCCGGATGCCGAGCCCGGCGACCGCCCGGCGCATCCCCTCGATATTCGCGACATGAATACCGATCGTGTCGATCTCCCAGGCCGGTACGACCACCACTTTCCAAGCCAGCGCACGGCGCACGATGACCGGATACAGCTGCTCCCTGGCCGATTCGCTCAACTTCTTCGAATCATCCAGTCCCGCAAGGGAATCGTAAGCCTTGGGCGCGAGCAGACAGGCGGCGACCACCAGCGGGCCCGCACAGCAGCCGCGGCC
>JAFMQT010000325.1 GCA_017354515.1 Nocardia sp.
GGACAGGCGGCTGCCGGACAGCGGCACCCGGGACAATCCCCCCCAGCACAGCTGCACCGTGGTGTCGACGGCCTCCTCCTTGGGGATCGGCCGGTCCGCCTCGAGCCAGTAGCGTGCGGTGATCTGGCTGGCGCCGACCAGGCCGACGGCCAGAATGCGGGCCCGGTACGGATCGAGTCCGGAATCGTGGGCGACCAGGTCGAAGACCGCGTCGACACAGGCCTCGGTGGCCTGCTCGACCCGGCGCTGTACCTGCGGCTCGCTGGTGTTGTCCGATTCGAAAACCAGCCTGAAGCCCTGGGTCTCGTGATCGACGAAGTCGAAGTACGCGGCGACCGCGGCGCGCACGCGCTGACGGTTGTCGGTGGTCGAGCGCAGCGCCTGGCGCACACTCGAGACCAGCACGTCGATATAGTTCTGCAGCACCGCCAGATAAAGTTCCAGCTTACTGGAGAAGTGTTGGTAGAGAACGGGTTTGGAGACGCCGGCGCATTGCGAGATCTCGTCCATGCCGGCGGCGTGGTAGCCGCGTAGCACGAAGACCTCGCTGGCGGCGGCGAGCAGTTGGGCACGGCGGGCCTCCCTGGGAAGGCGGGTTCCACGTTTGCTCGGTGCCATGGCCTCGGACGACAGTCGATTCGACGTCATCCGGTCCACGAGGTCAGTCATTTCGTTCTCCAAGTCGATTTCCACCGGTCGATTCCCCCAGCGGGAACTGGGCGGACGTTGCGCGTATCCAATGAACGATACCGGTTCGTGATGCGGTGCGCTCGGGGTCCGCGGTTCTCGTCCCGGCCCAGCGATATTGGCGTACGAACAACCTTCCACACCTATTGGCGCTCTGTCAGTAACTCGCGGGAGTGATAAATATCGCAGCCGGCGCCGAGCCGCGGCCCCGGGGCCGACGCGCGGCGGGACCGGCCGATGAATATCCGGACCCGGCTGTGAGAACCTGGTCGGGTGAGCGACCAACCGGGTAGACCGAGTGGCGGGTCCGATTCGCGCAATCGCGTGCGCGAGGTCGCCGCGCGCGTCGGTGCATTGCTGCCCGGCCGTCGCATTGGGGACCTATCCGGCCCGAAACCCGATATCCGTGATCCGCTCGCCGTATATTCCGGTTCTGTGCATTCTGGCGCCGTCCATTCCGATACCCGAGACTCCACCGGCCAGCCGCGCTCCCTCGATTCGGGACCGCCCAATTCGGATGCTCACACTTTCGGCGAATTCGATTCGTTGGCTACGCATTCCGAAGAATTCGAGATCGAATCGCGCGGTAGGTGGCAGGGCGGTTCCGACGGTGCGTATCAGCCGCTGCGCGCGACCTGGGATCCCATCGGCGGGGCGGCGAATCGGCCCCGGCCGGACCGCGATACCAAGAAGCAGAGCGCGCTGGGACGATTCGTGCACACTTACGGGTGGCGGGCATACGCACTACCGGTCCTCGTGGTGATCACCGTTCTGGTCGTGGTGAACGCGGTGCGTGACGGCGGTTCATCTTCCGGGATAGGTACGCCCGGCCTGGGAAAACTCAGTCAGAACACCGGTAAGGTCGGCATCGTCGGGGGCCCGCCCAAGGGTGACGGACGTTTCGCCGCGAGCCTGCCGACCGGCGCGTTACCCGACGGCGGACCGTTCGCCGAGACCGGCGCCGGCACCTGGCATATCGTGCCCGGTACGTCGCCGCAGGTGGGTGCCGCGCAGCAGCACCTGTTCAGCTATACGGTCGAGGTCGAGGACGGAGTCGACACCGCGGCTCTCGGCGGAGACGAGGCGGTCGCGAAAATGGTCGAGGCGACCCTGGCCAATCCGAAGAGCTGGATTCACGATCCGCACTTCGGTTTCCGGCGCATCGATAACGGTGACCCCGATTTCCGGGTTTCGCTGAGTTCGCGGCAGACCACCAAATCCGCGTGCGGATTCGAAATTCCGCTCGATTCCTCCTGTTACAACTCCGATCTCGGCCGGGTCGTGCTCTCGCAGGTGCGCTGGGTGCGCGGGGCCGTCGCCTTCGAAGGTGATATCGGTTCCTATCGGCAGTACCAGATCAATCACGAGATCGGCCACGCCATCGGCTATCACGAACATCAGCCGTGCGATACCGACGGCGGATTGGCGCCGGTGATGATGCAGCAGACCTTCGGCACCCGCGACAACGACATCGCCACCCTGGACCCCGAGGGCGTGGTCCCGATGGACGGCAAGGTCTGCCGGTTCAACCCCTGGCCGTATCCACGCGGCTGATCGGACCCGGCCGAGGACAGATTCGCGGCTGCGGGACCATGATGGGGAAGAAGGGCCCGGTGCGCGGTGTTGTACCGATCAGCCGTTCCACCGACGAAGCCCTGACGGCGAATCCGATTCGAGGAGTCCGCGACGTGTCATCACCACAGTCCCTGCCACCCCTGGTCGCCCCGGCCGCGGAGCTGACCAGGGATGAGGTCGCCCGCTACAGCCGGCATCTGATCATCCCCGATGTGGGCATGGACGGGCAGAAACGCTTGAAGAACGCCCGCGTGCTGGTGATCGGGGCGGGCGGGCTCGGATCGCCGGCCCTGCTGTATCTGGCGGCCGCCGGCGTCGGAACTCTGGGCATCGTGGAATTCGATGAGGTCGACGCCTCGAATCTGCAGCGGCAGATCATTCACGGCGAGTCCGATATCGGCCGCGGTAAAGCCGACAGCGCGCGCGATTCCATTCTGGAGATCAATTCCGGAATCACCGTGGAACTGCACAAGATCCGGCTCGAACCGGACAACGCGGTCGAACTGTTCTCCCGCTACGACCTGATCGTGGACGGCACCGACAATTTCGCGACCCGCTATCTGGTCAACGACGCCGCGGTGCTGGCCGGTAAACCCTATGTGTGGGGTTCGATCTATCGGTTCGAGGGCCAGGTGTCGGTGTTCTGGGAGGACGCGCCCGACGGACCCGACGGACAGCCGCGCGGAATCAACTACCGCGATCTGTACCCGGAGGCGCCGCCGCCGGGCATGGTGCCCTCCTGCGCCGAGGGCGGTGTGCTGGGTGTGCTGTGCGCGTCGATCGGCTCGATCATGGTCACCGAGGCGATCAAGCTGATCACCGGCATCGGTGAGACCCTGCTGGGCCGGCTCATGGTCTACGACGCACTGGATATGAACTACCGCACTATCCGGTTGCGCCGCGATCCCGAACGTCAGCCGATCACCGAACTCATCGACTACGACGCGTTCTGCGGTGTGGTGTCCGATGAGGGACAGGCCGCGGCGCTCGGGTCGACCGTCACAGCGCGCGAACTCAAGGACATGCTCGATGCCGGCAAGAATGTGGCGATCATCGATGTCCGGGAGCCGGTGGAGTGGGATATCGTCCGGATCGAAGGGGCCACGCTGGTCCCGAAGGATCGCATCCTGTCCGGTGAGGCGCTGTCCGAACTGCCGCAGAACACCCCGATCGTGTTGCACTGCAAGACCGGTGTGCGTTCGGCCGAGGCGCTGGCCGCGCTCAAGCGTGCGGGTTTCTCCGATGCCACGCACCTGCAGGGCGGAATTGTGGCCTGGGCCAATCAGATCGACCCCAGCCTGCCCGTGTACTGAGCGCGCGGTAGCACATCGATAACTCGCCGGATCCGCCCAAATCGGTACCACCCGGACACGGGACCGGGCGCGAACTTCCGTGGCGCTTGCCGGTACCCGGAGTCCCGGCCGAATATATCGCTGTGACCTGGTAGATCGACCTGGTAGATCTTCGGCGCGGCGCACTCGGGTGGACATGTTCGCGGGGTTACGGTACCGCCGTGACATCAGTCGAACCTCCGGAGCATGTGCGCGCCACGTTCGGTCTCAGCGAGGTGACACCGATCGAACTCGGTGACTGGGACGGTGGATGGCGCTGTGGCGACGTCGTTCTCAGTCCCGTGGCTGATCACGCTCGCGCCGCATGGTCGGCGAAGGTGCGCGAAACCCTCGAGGTGGACGGGGTGCGCCTGGCTCGGCCGGTGCGGGCGACCGACGGTCGCTATGTGGTTGCCGGTTGGCGTGCCGACACCTTCCTGGAGGGCACTCCCGAAGCGCGCCACGACGAGGTGGTGTCGGTCTCGATGCGCCTGCATCAGGCCACCGCACAGCTCGAGCGGCCGCGCTTCCTGTCCCAGGCGCCGATCGCACCGTGGGTCGACGTCGATGTCTTCGTGGCCGCCGATCGGGCCGCCTGGGAGGCGGTGCCGCTGCGCAGTCTGCGCGGCGGCGGTTTCGTGCCGATGTCCTCCCCGGACGGCCGGCACAGCCTCGATATCCTGGCCCAGCTGTCGACGCTGCGGAAACCGGTCCAGCTGCCGATGCAATTGGTGCACGGCGACCTGTTCGGCACGGTCCTGTTCCAGCCCGGACTCGCGCCCGGACTGACCGACATCACCCCCTACTGGCGGCCGGCGTCCTGGGCGGCGGGCGTGATTGTGGTCGACGCGCTGTCCTGGGGCGGCGCCGATCCCGGACTGCTGGATCGATGGTCGGACCTGCCGCAGTGGGATCAGATGTTGTTGCGGGCGGTCATGTTCCGGCTGGCCGTGCACGCCCTGCATCCGCGTTCGACGCCCGAAGCGTTCACCGGATTGGCGCATACCGCCGATATGATCCGTCTGATGCTCTAGATCATCCGGCGCGATCGGGATATTCGGCGATGATCGAACCCAGCAGGTAATCGGCCGCGCGAGCTGCCCGGTCGATATCTCCGTCGATCACCGCGTGCACCAACGCGGTGTGCTCACGGTCGTACCGGTCGTCGGATGTGCTCCGGTGCGAAATGATCGTCTGCTCGATCGCGGGCAGTAGCGAATCGTAGAACTCCAGGTAGATCGCGTTGTGGCTGGCGGCGACGATGGCGCGGTGCAGTGCCACATCGGCTTCCAGGGCGGCCGGACGGTCGCGGTCCCAGCAGTCCCGGCGCCGATCGAGCAGGGCGCGCAGGGTCGCGACATCGGAGTCGTCCCGGCGCCGGGCGGCCAGACGCGCCGCCTGCACGTCCAAGGCCTGGCGTAGTTCGAGCACATCGCGGTTGCCGGCGGCGGCGAAATACTTGGTCAGCGGGCCGCTCAGGTCGGAACTGGCGATCACGTAGGTGCCGGAGCCCTGCCGACGCTCCAGCATTCCGGCATGTACCAGGGCCTGAACGGCCTCACGCACGGTGTTGCGGCCGGTGTCGGTGAGGACGGTGAGTTCGGGTTCGGTGGGGATACGTGAGCCGACCGGCCACCGGCCGGATCGGATCTCGGCCCGCAGTCGCTCGGTGACCTGTTCGATCAGATTGGCGCGCCGGACCGTTTGCACGTTTCGTACAGTACCCCGCCGCCGCTGCGGGGTGACGCCGGTCACCAACTTGCCGCCCGGAAACCGTTGTGTCACATGGATGAAACACATAACCGGTGCTCACCGGGGGTGTGGGCCGGACGTGAGCAACCGTTGATTTTCGCGTCATCGGAGGCAGCATCGCGGCAATACCCGTTTCCTACCTTGGGGCCAACCGGATTCAGGAGGTCCCCCGTGAGCATGGTGCGCACGCTGACACGAAACCACGACATCGAGCACTGGGATGCCGAGGACGTCGAGGCCTGGGAGTCCGGCGGTAAGGACATCGCCCGTCGCAATCTGATCTGGTCGGTCGT
>JAFMQT010000326.1 GCA_017354515.1 Nocardia sp.
CCGGTCCGCAGAATGATATTGGTGGTCAGCGGGTCGTTTTCCAGATCCATCGGACTGCTGGCGTGCCGGTTCATCCAGCGCAGCGCGGCCGCGTGCGGATCGGGTTCGTGGCGCAGGTCGACCCGCCCCCAGCCGGGCCGCCGCGACGGGTCGATCATCTGGTGCGGAACCCCGTCGATCTCGACCAGGCGCACGAAGCCGACCTCGGCCTCGGCGCCGAATCGTTCGATGGCGTACAGCAGGCGACCGACATCGAGGTCGCCGTGGATCTCCACATACTGGGCGATGGTGAGGGGAACCTCGGGCTGGATGCGCTGGGCGTACCAGAGAGCCGTTTGCGCTGGTGACAGAGCGAAGGCTGGCGCTGAGATTTGTCCGGTAGCACATTGGTCGACACGATCGGTGGCCAATGAACTCATCAATCACTCCGTTCTGCCGCTGTTCTACGCAACTTCCCCGGTCCCCATCCGCGGCGCCGGAAACGCACGCCAACGGCTAGGACGTGATCCACGCCCTATGATTCGGAGTCTCACTGCGACCGGACTGGTAACGAAGTAGTGACGTTCTGCGATGAACCTGTTTGGGGGAGAATGCTTTTAGCCGATACCCGTAACCCGGGAGTACGACTGACGGCGCGGAACCACCGGCGATGAACGGGGCCCGCGCGGGTATCCGGTGACGCGACCGGTCGGTGAACGCAGCAGGAAACCGGGGTCGGCCGAAGAGCTCGGGACCGATCCGGGTGAACCTGCGATATTCGGTTATCCGGGGATGAAAAGCCGTCAATCGATAACCGGGTCGCCGATGACGTCCTCATCAATCGGGCGCGATACGCGCGCCTTACGCCACCGAAATGCCGCGACCACTGTGACGGCCGCAGCAAGAATACACAACACAACCTCGGGCAGCGGACCCACCTCACTGGCTACCGTCGTGTCGTGCCGCAGAGGCAGTTTCGCCTCCAGCGCGGCGGGCACGAATTCGGCCGTCTGCTGCCGTACCTGTCCATCGGCGGTGATGATCGCGCTGACGCCGGTGGTGGCCGCGACGGCCAGCGCGCGGCCGTGTTCGACCGCCCGCACCCGCGACATGGCCAACTGCTGGTAGGTCATATCGCTGTCGCCGAAGGTGGCGTTGTTGGTGGGAACGGTCAGCAGCCCCGCGCCGGCCCGGATCGAATCCTCGAAGGCGCGGTCGAACGCCACCTCATAGCACGTCGCCACTCCGATCGCGACCGGATCGCCGCCTCGGCCGGGCCGCACCCGCACCACACCGCTGCCGTGTCCGGGCACGAAATACCCTGCGCGGTCGGCATAACTGGAGAAGTGGCGGAAGAACCCGCGCATCGGCAGATATTCGCCGAAGGGCTGGATGATCTTCTTGTCGTGGCGCTCCCCGGGCCCGGTCGCATCCCACGCGATGACCGAATTCGTATCGGTCCGGTCGTCATTGAGCAACACCGCGCCGACCAGGATCGGGGCCCGGACCGCGCGGGCGGTCGCGGTGATCTCGTCGTAGGCGTCCACATTACGCAGCGGGTCGATATCGGAGGAATTTTCCGGCCAGATCACCACATCCGGTTGGGTCGCGGTCCCCGCGGCCACCGCACGCGCCAGTTCTTCGGTGCGTCGAATGTGGTTGTCCAGCACCGCGCGACGCTGGGCGTTGAAGTCGAGCCCCAGCCGCGGCACGCTGCCCTGGATCGTGGCGACAGTGATCGACCTGTCGCCATCATCCGGGGCGGGCAGCGCGGCCCGGAGGGTCACTCCGGCGATCGGGATGATAACCACGACGACGGCCGCGGCGACAATCGCTCGCCGATTCCCGGCCCGGGACCGGTTGCGGGCGTGGACGATCAGGCCCGCCAGTGCCGTGCCGGTCAGCGCGACCGCGAAACTCACCAGCGGCGCCCCACCCAGCATCGCGATCGGCAGATACCACCCGTCGGCCTGCCCGAACGCCAGCCGCCCCCACGGGAATCCGCCGAACGGGAAACTCGAACGCAGCCATTCGGTCAGCGTCCAGGCCAGCGCCGCCCACAGCGGCCAGCCCGGCAGGATCGTCAGCACACGGGTCAGCAGTCCGAACAGTCCGATGTAGATCGCGCAGGCCACCGACAGCGCCAGCCACGGCACCGGTCCCACATAGATTCCCGTCCACGGCAACAGTGGCAGGAAGAAGCCGAGTCCGGCCAGCAAACCGTAGCCGAAACCACCGCGCGGCCGCGCCGCGTCCCGCGCGACCAGGGCCAGGATGGCGATACCCACCGGCGCCAGATACCAGCAGGTCCGCGGCGGGAAACTGGCGAAGATCAGCAGCCCCGCGATGATCGCCGCACCGATCCGCCCGCATACCCGCCATCTCGCACCCAGCACGCGCCGATGCTACTGGCCGATCCGGCCGCTGCCCCGTCCGGGGCGAGGCCGTTCGTTCGCCGGCTCCCCGGATCCGCGGCTCGGCGGAAGATCGCCGGTTGCGGGGCCGATATCCGGCGCGCTGATGTACGCTTCCCGGGTGGAGCCACGATGGTTGGTTCGTTTCCTGTGTACCGCACTGCTGGCGGCGACGGTCTCGGTCGCCCTGCCCGCACGGCAGGCATCCGCGGCCGCGTGCCCGGCGGTCGAAGTCGTCTTCGCCAGGGGCACTGCTGATGTTCCGCCCGATTTCGGTGCCGTCGGCGTCTCGTTCCTCGCCGCGCTGCGCGCTCGCGCCACCGGACGCGCCGTCGGCGCCTACCCGGTCGACTACCCGGCCAGCGCCAACTTCGCCGATAAGCTGGCCTTCGCCCAGACAGTGGTGAACGGTATCCGAGATACCCAGACGCACGTCGAGGCCACCGCCGCGAATTGTCCCGGGACCAGGATCGTGCTCGGCGGCTATTCACAAGGTGCCGCCGTCGCCGGTTTCGCCACCATGGCGGGCTTGCCCGCGGGCATACCGGCCGAATTCGCCAAATACGATTCGTACGTGCCCCCGCCGATGCCACCCGCGGTCGCCCAGCACGTCGCCGCGGTCATATTGTTCGGCAAGCCCTCCGACCGGTTCATGCGCGATGTGGGCGCGCCGCCGATCGTCATCGGCCCGCTGTATGCGGCCAAAACCGCCGAGTTCTGCGTCACCGGCGATACCGTGTGCGACGGTGACCGATTCCCCGGCCAGCCCAACGCGCTGCACTCGCTCTACACCGTCAACGGTATGACGGTCGCCGGGGCGAACTACGCCGCGAGCCACCTGTAAAAACGTCCCCACACCGAATCCGGCGGTTACCGATGCGGGCACAATCCCCGCAGCAGTTGGACAGCGACGAATCTCACCCAGCCATCGCCGACGGAGGCTGTCCCGGATCACGCGAGCAAAGCCGGAAGACCTCGACCGCCTAGCTCATAATTAGGGTACCCTAATTAAATGGTGTCGCCGGTGGTTGTCCTCACTCTGTACGTCGCGCTCGGTGCGTTCGGAATCGGGTGGCGCAGTTGGAAACATCGGCGTTCGACCGGATTCAGCGGGTTTCACGGCATCAGTGGCCGGCCGGGCTCCGGGGAGTGGTTCATCGGTGCCGGGTTCGTGGTGTCGATCGCGCTCGGCGTGCTCGCGCCGATCATCCAGCTCATCGGCGCGGCGGCTCCGATCCCGGCGCTCGAGGCGACCTGGCTGCACGTCGCGGGCGCGGCGATAGCGATCGCCGGTCTGGCGGCGATGATCCGGGCCCAGGCCGAGATGGGAGCCTCCTGGCGGATCGGGGTCGACCACGAGGAAACGACCGCCCTGGTGCGCGCCGGAATCTTCCGCACGATGCGGAATCCGATCTATACCGCGATGCTCGTCTTCACCTTCGGCACATGCCTGATCGCCCCCACCCCCCTGGCATTCATCGGATTCGCGGCCCTGCTCGCCGACCTCGAACTACAGGTACGCATCATCGAAGAACCCCACCTGCGCGCGGTGCACGGTGACACCTATCGCGAATACAGCAGAGCCGCAGGGCGGTTCCTGCCACGCGTGGGCCGCATATGACCGTCGGGCGAAGGGCTGCCGACGGCCCCGGGATCGGCCGGGCTTCCCTCAAGGGCGACCGGCCGCGTAGGTGCCCGCGCTCCGATACCGGAGGGCGGGTTGTGCATATTGCGCGGCATCGCCGCCGAGCTCGGCGGCGATCTTGCCGATTTCGCGATCGGCGTCGAACAGGCGGTAGTGGACACCCTCGCCGAACTCAAACCGGACCGTCGGCTGTACGCCAACGTCGAGTTCTATGCGGGCGTGGTGATGGAACTGTGCGGAATTCCGCGTCCCATGTTCACCCCGACGTTCGCGGTCAGCCGCGTCATCGGCTGGACCACGAATATCATCGAACAGGCCGAGAGAGGAAAGATCATCCGCCCTACCGCACGGTATGTGGGACCTGTTGCGCCCCAGCCGATTCCGCTGCGATGATCGCCGATTCCCGCTCAGGAGCCGGTGTAGCGGGGCTCGCGCTTCTCCAGGAAGGCTTGCACACCCTCGCGGTGGTCGGCGGTGGTGAACAGGTCCATGAGGGTGGTTGTGACCCAGCGGCCGAGGTCGTCCCAGTCGGGGTCGAGGGCCCGGCGCAGGCCGCGTTTGAGGGCCGCGACAGCCAGGGGCGGGTTCGCGGCGATCTTGTGCGCCAACTCGAGTGCCGACGGCATCAGCTGGCCGTCGTCGACCACCCTGCCGACCAGTCCGATCCGCTCGGCCCGCTCCGCGCCGATCAGGTCTCCGGTGAACAGCAGTTCGGCGGCGCGTTCGCGACCGATGACCTGGGCCAGCCGGCCCAATCCCGCGACATCGCTGACCAGGCCGCGTTTGACGAACAGCTCACCGAAACGTGCTGAGGCAGCGGCGATTCTGACATCCGCCAGGAGCGCTAGCTCCATCCCCCAGCCCACCGCGGCGCCGTTCACGGCGGCGATGACCGGGACATCGGTGTGCAGCAACGTGCCCGCGGCGGGGGTGATCCGGGGTTCGGCCACCGGCGGCGCCTCGCCACCGTTCATCAGCTCACGCACGTCGTCTCCGGAGCAGAACGACCGGCCCGTTCCGGTGATCACCAGCACGCGCGCGGTGGTCGTGCGGACCAGTTCATCGAGCTCGTCGTAGGTCTTGCGCCGCAAGGCGTTATGAACATCCGGTCGATTCAGCGTCAGGACGCCGACATGCCCCTCTTCGGCATAGGTGATGTCCTCGGCCATCCACTACCCCTTCCCCGCCCCACGGATCACGCGCGGGGACCTCGACAATCGCGGCCCCGACCACCACCCTGCACCGATTCACTGCCCGGGACCGCTGGGCCATTTGATCATGCACCCGAGGTCGATCGGAATGCTGGTGCCGGTCATATGTTTCGACGCGTCCGAGGCCAGGAACAGCACGAGTTCGGCGACATCTTCCGGTTCCAGCCACGGGGCCGGCAGCGCGTGGTAGGCCTGCGAGGCCGGGCGGAAATCCTCCTTGCCGACCTCCCCGGACAGATCCGGCCGGAACACCTGATAGATGCCCTGCGCATTCATCAGGTGAGTGTTGCAGTTCGTCGGATGCACAATATTGACCCGAATCCCGGTGGGGGCCAGGTGTTGTGCCATCTCCTGGGCGTAGCCGACCAGAGTCTTCTTGGA
>JAFMQT010000674.1 GCA_017354515.1 Nocardia sp.
GCGTGGTAGGAGCTGCCGCAGGCGACCACGAAGACCTTATCGAATTCGCGCAGTTCCTGATCGGCCAGCCGCTGCTCGTCGAGGATGATCCGGCCCTTGTCGAAGTGGCCCATCAAGGTTTCGGCCACCCCGGCGGGCTGTTCCTCGATCTCCTTGAGCATGAAGTAGTCGTGACCGCCCTTCTCGGCGGCGGCCAGATCCCAATCGATGGTGAACGGACGGGTGCGCACGCCGTCGGAGTTGCCGTCGAAATCGGTGACCGTGTACGTGTCCGCGGTGATCACCACGGCCTGATCCTGTCCGAGTTCGACGGCCTCGCGGGTGTGCTCGATGAAGGCCGTCACATCCGAGGCCAGGAACATCTCCCCCTTGCCCACACCCACGACCAGCGGGGTCGAGCGGCGCGCGGCCACGATCGTGCCCGGATGATCGGCATGGCTGAACACCAGCGTGAACGCGCCCTCGAGCCGCCGGAGGACGGCCAGCGCGCTCTCGACGAAATCGCCTGCCGTGGGACCGGACGCATACGCCCGGGCCACCAGGTGCACCGCGACCTCGGTGTCGGTATCGCTGCGGAACTCGACCCCGGCCTCCTCGAGTTCGCGCCGCAGCGGGGCGAAATTCTCGATGATGCCGTTGTGCACGACCGCGACCCGGTCATCGGCGTCGCGATGCGGGTGCGCGTTGCGATCGGTCGGCGCACCGTGTGTCGCCCACCGGGTATGGCCCATCCCCGTGGCCCCGGCGAACGTCTCCTTGCCGGCCTCGTTCAGTTCGGCTTCCAGATTGGCCAGCCGACCGGCCTTGCGCTCGACCGCGATCCGGCCCACACCATCGAGGATCGCGACGCCCGCCGAGTCGTAACCGCGGTACTCCATCCGGCGCAACGCGTCCACGACGACGCCGAGCGCGTCCCGGTATCCGACGTAGCCAACGATTCCGCACATGGTGAAACAGACTACTTGGCGCCCGCCGACACGCGAATCGGACAGCTATCAATCCAGGTGAGAGCGCCGTGACGGGCACTCGGGCACAACCGTACCGGGATCGGGCCGGTCATCGGTAGAGTTCTGGTCGTGTCGGTGTCTGTGAAATCGGTGTCCGCGAAATCGCTGCTGAATGTTCTGATGAGCCCTGGTCCGCACCGGATCATGCGCGGCGACCTCGGTATCGCCGGCCAACCCGGCGTGGTGTACGCCCCCGGCGATGGCACCAACCTGCCCGCGATCGCGTTCGGGCACGGTTGGATGACCGGCGTCGCCGGCTATCACAAACTCTTCGAGCATCTCGCCTCGTGGGGATTCGTGGTCGCGGCGCCCGATACCGAACGCGGCCCGCTGCCCTCGCATCTGAATCTGGCCGGCGACCTGCTCACCACGCTCGATATCTGCACGGGCGTACGACTGGGGATCGGCGACATCAGCGTGCATCCGGACAAGCTGGCGCTGGCCGGGCACGGTATGGGTGCCGGCGCGGCGGTGCTCGCCGCCGCCCGGCGCAAGGTCGCCGCGGTCGCGGCGTTGTATCCGGCACCGACCGCACCGTCCGGCGAGGAGTTGGCCCCGAAGATCGACATTCCCGCCCTGATCCTGGCCGGCGGCGCAGACGTGTCCACCAACAATTGCAATGCCGTCGACCTGGCGGCCGCCTGGGGCGGTCCGGTGGCACTGCGCACGGTCGACAAGGCCACCCACAACGGCATCGCCGAGGGACGGCGCGCCCTGGCCGCCCTGGGCGCGGCCAAATACGAGTACAAGACCGACCGCATCTCCCGCGCACTACTGGTCGGCTATCTCAACTACCAACTACTCGGGGACAAGAAGTACAAGGACTTCGCCGACCCCGAGGCCAGCGTCCCACGCACCGAGGCGGTCGATCCGCACGCGCCCGAAGATCCTGAGGCGGAACCGGTTTCGGCAATCACACCGATGCAGG
>JAFMQT010000327.1 GCA_017354515.1 Nocardia sp.
GAAGATGGTCGGGCAGTTCGCGGTCGGACAGTTCGACCTGCGCGTGCCGGTAGGCGTGTTTGAACCGAAGCAACGCCATCCCGCGCTTGCGGGTGTCGCCGTAGGCGTAATAGGTCAGGTGCAGGCTGGCGCGGCGGCGCAGATCGAAGGTCTCGACGTACGCGCGGGCCGACTCCAGCGGGTCGGTACCGGACAGATGTGCCAGCAGCTCGGTCAGGTGTTCGCGCGCGGGCTCCGGGACAGTGCGGGCCGCCGCGGTCAGCTCATCGAGCATGCCGAGTGTGTCCGGCTTCGGATAGTCCAGGACGAGTGCGGCGATCCGCCAGATCAGGCGGCGGTCACGTTCGCTCATCTCGACGACCGCGGCGGGGCGACGGCGCAGATTCAGCAGGCCCATGGTGCATCCGTCATCGGGGCACTCCGGTCGTCTCCGGGGCGGCCGTGGACGGCTGCGCGTGACCGTTCGTGCCGTTCACGTGGGAGCCGTTGGGCGCGTTGCCGTTCCTGACATCGCCAGGCTCATCGCGACCGGCCTCGTTGCCATGGCGCGCGGGAACCAGCCCCTCGGTCGAATTCCCGTCCCAGTTCAGTAGATTGATCCGCGCCCCCTTCTGCTCCGGCGCCGCCAGATTCGCATCGACCAGATCGAATTTCTCCGCCACCTGGTCGAATGCGGTCATCCCGGGCCCGCCGTCATTGTCCAGACTGCACCCGGTGGCGAGCGAATCCAGTTCGTGCGCACGGGTTGTCGCCCCGGACGGAATCACATACCGGTGCTCGTATTTGGCGATGGCCAGCAGCCGGTACATGGCCTCGATCTCCTCCGGCTCCAGGCCCACCAGATCCGGAATACTCAGATCCGGTTCCTGTCCGAGATTGATCGAGCGCATGAACGACCGCATACCGGCCAGTCGCTGCAGTGCGGCCCGCACCGGCCCCACATCTCCGGCGGTGAACAATTCCGCCAGATATTCCACCGGAATGCGCAGGGCATCGATGGCGCCGAACAGATTTCCGGCATTCTCACCGTCGTGCCCGGTTTCGGACAGCACATCGACCACCGGCGACAGCGGCGGCACGTACCAGACCATCGGCATGGTCCGGAATTCCGGATGCAGCGGTAGCGCGATCTTGTAATCGACGATCAGTTTGTAGACCGGCGACTCCTGCGCTGCGGCAATCCATTCGGTGGAGATTCCGGCCCGCTCGGCCTCGGCGATAACCCGCGGATCATGCGGATTGAGGAAGACATCGAGCTGCGAGGGATACAGTTGCGCCGGATCCTCGACCGACGCCGCCTCCAGCACCTTATCGGCGTCGTAGAGCAGCACCCCGATATACCGTAGCCGCCCCACACAGGTTTCCGAGCACACCGTCGGAATTCCGACCTCCACCCGCGGATAGCAGAAGGTGCATTTCTCGGCCTTGCCGGTCTTGTGATTGAAATAGATCTTCTTGTACGGGCAGGCGCTGATACATTGCCGCCACCCGCGACATTTGTCCTGGTCCACCAGCACGATCCCGTCCTCGCTGCGCTTGTAGATCGCGCCCGAGGGGCAGGAGGCGCCGCACGAGGGATTGAGGCAGTGCTCGCAGATGCGCGGCAGGTAGAACATGAACGTCTGCTCGAATTCGAGCTTGACCTGGTCGGACAGCTTCGACAGCAGGGGGTCGCGGCCGACCTGCTCGGGCCCGGAACCCAGATCGTCATCCCAGTTCGCGCCCCAGGTGACCTTCGTATCCTCGCCGGTGATCAGCGATTTGGGTCGCGCCACCGGTGTGGTGTCCATCGCCGGCGACGACAGCAGATTGTCGTAGTCGTAACTCCACGGGTCGTAATAGTCCGACACCGTGGGCAGATCGGGATTGGCGAAGATATTCAGCATGCGCTCGAGCCGGGACCCGGATTTCAGGGTCAGGCGTCCGCGCTTGTTCAGCGTCCACCCGCCCTTCCATTTCTCCTGATCCTGGTATCGGCGCGGATAGCCCTGTCCCGGACGGGTTTCCACATTGTTGAACCACACGTATTCGGTTCCGCCGCGATTGGTCCAGGCCTGTTTGCAGGTGACGCTGCAGGTGTGGCACCCGATACATTTATCGAGATTCATCACCATGGCCAGCTGTGCCATGACTCGCATCAGTACCGCACCTCCTGGGAGCGTTTGCGGATCGTTGTGACCTCGTCCCGCTGATTTCCGGTGGGTCCGTGATAGTTGATCGCGAACGACTGCTGGGCGTAGCCGCCGATCAGATGGGTCGGTTTGATCATGATGCGGGTCAGCGCATTGTGGATACCGCCGCGTTTACCCTTACCCGCCGTGGTCCGCGCGGTCCCTTCGATACGCGGCACATCCACCGCGCGGTCCTGCGCGTGATACATGAACACCGTGCCCTCGGGCATCCGGTGGCTCACGATCGCGCGCGCCACCACGATCCCGTTACGGTTCGTCGCCTCGATCCAATCATTGTCGGCCACACCGATTTTCGCGGCATCGCGATCGGAAATCCAGATGGCCTGCCCACCGCGCGAGAGGGTCAGCATATGCAGGTTGTCCTGATACGCCGAATGGATGGACCATTTCGAATGTGGGGTGAGGTAGCGGACGGTGACCCCGTTCTCGCCGACCGCGCCGATTCCGGGCTCGGCGAACAGTCCGGCCATGTCCAGCGGCGGCCGGAAGATCGGAAGTTGTTCTCCCAGTTCGATCATCCAATCGTGATCGAGGTAGAAGTGCTGGCGGCCGGTCAGCGTGTGCCAGGGCTTGAGCCGTTCGGTGTTGATGGTGAACGGGGAGTAGCGGCGCCCGCCGGTTTCCGACCCGGACCATTCCGGTGAGGTGATCACCGGCACCGGACGCGCCTGGGTATCGGCGAAACTGATTCGCTTACCTTCGTGTTCGGCGGCCAGATCGGCCAGCGGGGTGCCGGTGCGCCGTTCCAGCGCCTGGAAACCCTCGACCGCGAGCCGGCCGTTGGTGGTGCCCGACAGCGCCAGGATCGCCTCCGCCGCATGGGTGTCCTTGGCCAGCGACGGGCGTCCTTGCGCCGATCCGGAGACGACCGCGCCATTGACCCCGCGCAGATGTTCGACCTCTGCGTCGGGAATCGTGGTGACGCCCTTGGTGGTAACGCCGAGCGTCTCGATCAGCGGACCCAGCGCCGCCATCTTCTCCGCGATCTTCGGATAATCACGTTCGACGACAACCAGTTTCGGCATCGTCTTACCCGGGATCGGCTCGCATTCGCCGGCCTTCCAGTCCAGTACCCGGCCCCTGGCCTGCGCCAGCGCGTCCGGCGAATCATGTTGTAGCGGAACCGCGACCACATCCTTGCGGACGCCGAGATGTTTCTCCGCGAGCCAGGAGAAGCCGCGCGCGATCCGATGGAAGGCCTCGAAATCGGTTTTCGCCTCCCATGGCGGCGAGATGGCCGGGGAGAAGGCGTGCACGAACGGATGCATATCCGTGGACGACAGATCGTGTTTCTCGTACCAGGTGGCCGCCGGCAGCACGATATCGGAGAACAGGGTGGTGGAGGTCATCCGGAAGTCCAGCGCCAGCAGCAGATCGAGCTTGCCGGTCGGGGCCTGCTCCCGCCAGCGCACCTCGGCGGGCCGCACACCGCGCGAATCATCGGTCTGCAGATTGGAATCCGCGCCCAGTAGATGTTTGTGGAAGTACTCGTTGCCCTTGCCGGAGGATCCCAGCAGATTCGCCCGCCACACCGTCAGCACGCGTGGGAAGTTCTCCGGCGCGTCGGGATCCTCGCACGCGAACTCCAGCTCCCCGGATTTGAGCCCCGCCACCACATGATCGGGCGCGGATCGGCCCGCCGCCTCGGCCTCGTCGACCAGATCCAGCGGATTGCGGTTGAAGGCCGGGGCGGCCGGCATCCAGCCCAGCCGGGTGGCCAGGGCGATATTGTCGGCGGTGGTGCGGCCGGAGAAAGTACCCGAACCCAGTGGGGAGGAAAAGGATTCGGCGGTGAACGGGTCGTAGCGCCACTGATCATTGGTCAGATACCAGAACACCGTGCCCTGCATCTGCCTTGGCGGCCGCTGCCAGTCCAGGCCGAAAGCCAGTGTGGACCAGCCGGTCACGGGACGGCACTTCTCCTGACCCACATAGTGCGCCCAGCCGCCGCCGTTTACGCCCTGACATCCGGTGAGCAGGGTGAGGGTGAAGAAGGCGCGGTAGATCTGGTCGGAATGGAACCAGTGGTTGGTGCCCGCACCCATCAGGATCATCGAACGGCCACCGGATTTATCGGCGTTGTCCGCGAATTCCCGCGCGATCCTGATCGCCTGTGCGGCAGGCACACCCGTGATAGCTTCCTGCCATGCCGGTGTATACGGCGCGCTGGCGTCGGTGTAGTCGGCGGCCCACTCGCCCGGCAGATCGGGCCGGCCGACACCGTATTGGGCCAGCAGCAGATCGAAGACCGTCGTCACCTGGCGTCCGGCGATCATACGGGCCGGCACGGATCGGGTGAGAGTTCCGGGCACGCCGTCGAATCGGGGGAACTCCACGGCCGCGACTTCCTCGGTGTGCCCGTAAAGGGTCAGCTGGGGATCGATCTTGCCCAGATCCAGATTCCATTTGCCGGTACCGGATTCGGCGAAGCGATCACCGAGAGTTCCATTGGGCACCACCGGATTTCCGTCAGTATCGAGCAGAACGGTCTTGTGCTCGGCATTGTCCACCGGGGCACCGATCCCCGCGGCGGCCAGATCGGCGGCGGTCAGGAATTTGCCCGGAACCCAGGTATGGCCCTGATATTCGCCGTCGGAGCTCCAGCCGCCGCGTTCGTCAAGGGTGATCAGGAACGGCAGGTCGGTATACCGCTTGATGTAGTCGTCGAAACGGGCGGTGGACTTGTTCACGAAGAACTCGCGCAGGATCACATGCCCCATGGCCATCGCCAGGGCGGCATCGGTTCCCGGTCGCGCCGGCGCCCACTCATCGGCGAATTTGGTGTTGTCGGCGTAGTCGGGGGAGACCACCACCACCTTCTGGCCGCGGTAGCGGGCCTCGGTCATATAGTGCGCGTCCGGAGTTCGCGTTACCGGGACGTTCGAACCCCACATGATCAGGTACCCGGCGTCGAACCAGTCCGCCGATTCGGGAACATCGGTCTGATCCCCGAAAACCTGTGGCGACGCCACCGGAAGGTCGGCGTACCAGTCGTAGAACGACAGCATCGAACCGCCCAGCAGCGAGATGAACCGCGCACCGACCGCGTGCGAGACCATAGACATCGCCGGAATGGGGGAGAAGCCCGCGATCCGGTCCGGCCCGTACTTCTTGATGGTGTGAACATGTGCGGCGGCGGCGATTTCGGCCGCCTCCCACCATTCCGCACGCACGAATCCGCCCTTACCGCGCGCCGATTTGTACCGCTTCGCGCGCTCGGGGTCCTCGACGATATCCGCCCACGCCAGCACCGGGTCCTTGAGCCGATCCTTGGCCTCGCGATACATCTCCAGCAGGACTCCGCGTACATACGGATAGCGCACGCGCGCAGGCGAATACGTGTACCAGGAGAACGAGGCGCCACGCGGGCAGCCGCGCGGCTCGTATTCGGGCTTGTCCGCGCCCACCGACG
>JAFMQT010000071.1 GCA_017354515.1 Nocardia sp.
TACTGGTCAAAAACGACAAGTGGTGGGGTGAGAAACCGGCCACCCCGCGAATCGTGGTGTGGCCCAAGAACTCCGATCTGAAGAAGAAGGTCTCCGACAACGCCGTGCAAGTGGTCGACGTCGGCGCGGACTCGGTGAAGGATCTGATCCTGAACGGGTTCTCGGTGACCCAGGGCGCCGGCCGTGGCGCCGAACAGCTGGTGCTGTCGAATACGGGTGTTTTCGGCAGCGCGGCCGCGCGCCGTGGTTTCGCGCTGTGTGTGCCGCGGCAGTCGCTGTTCGACACGCTGGGGCATCCGGGCTCGGACAGCAAGTCCGGGTTGGGGGCCGGGCCGCTGAATTCTCGTACCATTCAGCAGGATTCGCTGTACTACCCGGTGAGTAACGGTCCGGCGGACAAGTATCGGGCCGGTGATCCGGGCGGGGCGGGCCCGGCGCTGGCCGCGGCCGGGTCGGCCAATCCCACGGTGCGCATCGGATACCGCACCCCCGACGACCGGCGTGCGCGCACGGTGGCGGCGATCGCGGCCTCGTGTAAGGCATCCGGGGTGAATGTCGTCGATGCCGGCGCACCCGACTTCCTGCCGTCGGATCTGGGGGCGGGCAAGGTGGACGCGATCCTGGGCGGCACCGCCGGTGCGGTGGGCCCATCGGGATCGCTGCCGGGAATCGAGGCGACCGCCGCGTTGAAAGACGGGCAGGGCGTGAATTTCGGCCACTACTCCAACGGGCGCTACGACGCGATCGCCGATCAGCTTGCCGCGGACGATAATTCATCCGATGTGCTGAACGTCAGCGCCGAGGCGGAGAGTCTGCTGTGGAACGAGATGCCCTCGATTCCGCTGTTCGCGACGCCCCGCACGATCGCCTTCGGTAAGGGCATGGCCGATGGGGTGGCAAACCCGACCAAGGCCGGCACCGGCTGGAATATGGACCGCTGGGTGCTGCGGCGATAGTGGATGTGGTGAACGCGCGGGTGAGCGCCTGGTCCGGATCGGATGATGATGGCTGAACACATACCGGGCCCGGGGCGCGAGACGGCGAACCCGGTCGGCGACCTGGTGGCCGGGCTGACCCGGTGGCGCGATGATTTTCCCGCTCCCGGAGTGCGTTTCGCGGACCTGACGCCGGTATTCGCCGATGCCCGGGGTTTCCGTGCGGTGATCGAGACCTTGGCCGGCCACGGCGCGCGCGCCGATCTGGTCGCGGGCATCGACGCCCGCGGCTTTCTGCTCGGCGCCGGGGTGGCCGCGCTGCTGGGCACCGGAGTGCTGGCGGTCCGCAAGGGTGGCAAACTGCCCCCGCCGGTGCACGCACGCGAATACACCCTCGAATACGGTTCGGCCACAGTGGAAATCCCCGCGGACGGGTTGGATATCGCCGGTCGCAGGATATTCCTGCTCGACGACGTGCTGGCCACCGGTGGCACGCTGGCGGCCGCGGCCGATCTGTTGACCTCGGCGGGGGCGACGGTGGTCGCCGCCTCCGTCGTCCTGGAGATCGAGGCGCTGGGCGGCCGCCGGAATCAGGGCGATTACGCGTTCACCTCGATCGTTCGAGTGTGAGGTGTGTCGCGGTGGCGGGGTGTATACAGCGTCGTTATGCTGGCCCGGGCAAGAGATCGATCACGACCTATGGATTTCCGAATGAGTGATGACATCAGCACCCGCAGCGAGAACGGACCGGCCGGACCCGGCCGAGATCCGGGGCGGGCACTGATGCGGGGGAGGGTGCGGTGACCCGCGCCCGTCGCACGCGGGTGGGCGCGGCATTCGGTGGAGCGGTGGGAGTCGTCTTCATCGTCGGGGCCGCGACTGCCGCGGCCACACCGTCGGCGTCCCTGCGTGGCGGCGACACCGTCACGGCCCGGGTGACCGGTGAGAAACCGGGCCATACCTGCCGAATTGACGCGGCGGGCATCGAAATGCCCTGGCGCACGGTGGGTTCGGACGGATCGGTCGAACTGGACAGTGGCCAGGTAGCGCCGGGTAAGCATGCCGCACGCGTGGTGTGCGAGACGCCGCGGGCCGAGTCCGGCGAGCCGGTCGGCGAGCATACGGTCGGGAAGGAAGAAGACGTCTTCACCGGGCATTGGGCTCCCGCGCTGGAATTCCTGCACCACCACCGGATGGAATTCCTCACCCCGAACCAACACTGAGGTCGCAGTGCATCGAACTTGCGATAGGTCCCGGATCTCGGCTAGGGTTCTCGGGTCTTATCGCCGTTGATCGGAGACGTGCCGTTGCTCATCTGAGGTAGCTCTCGTATGGCCCGCGTTCGCGCGCCATTCCCGCCACCCTCAGGAGCATTCTCATGTCCGCTTCGGCTGTTTCTTTATCCGACCTCACCTTCGCGTGGCCCGATGGAACCCCGGTCTTCGATGGGCTCGACGCGGTGCTCGGACCCGGTCATATCGGTCTCGTCGGGAACAATGGCGCCGGGAAATCCACACTGCTGCGGCTGATCGCGGGGCAGCTGCGGCCGCGGCGTGGTTCGGTGACCGTCCCGGGACGGTTGGGATATCTGCGCCAGGATCTCGGACTGGCCACCGGCCGGCGGGTCGAGGCGGTGCTCGGTATCGACCAGGTGCGCGCCGCGTTGCATCGCATCGAGGCGGGCGAGGGCTCCGAGACCGACTTCGAATGCGTCGGAACCCGGTGGGACGTCGAGGAATCGGCGATCGCACTGCTCGGCCGGCTGGGGCTGCATTATCTGGCCGGTGATGTGGCACAACTGGATCGGCGCCTGGACTCGCTGTCCGGCGGCGAGACCGTACTGCTGGGGTTGGTCGCCGAACTCCTGCGCGAACCGGACGTGCTGCTGCTGGACGAACCCACCAATAATCTGGATTCGGTTGCGCGCGAGCGACTCTACGAGGTGGTGGGCGGATTTCCCGGGACCGTGCTGATCGTCAGCCACGACCGCGAACTGTTGAACCGGGTCTCCGGCATCGCCGAACTGCGGCGCGGTGAGATCCGGTTGTTCGGCGGAACTTTCGACGATTACGAGCAGATCATCGAGGCCGAACAGCGGGCCGCTCGCGCGGCGGTCCGCGACGCACGCGGCGAGGTTCGCAAACAATCCCGGGAATTGGTGGAGGCCCGAATCAAACTGGACCGCCGCGGGCGCTACGGCCGCAAGATGCGGGAGAACAAGCGCGAACCCAAGATCATCATGGGCAAACGTCAGCGCGACGCGGAGGTCTCGGCGGGCAAATTGCGTGGCAACCACCTGGCGAAGGTCGAGGAGGCGAAATCGACGCTGGAGCAGGCCCAGGAGTCGGTGCGCGACGACCGCGAGATTCGGGTGGAGTTACCCGGCACCCGGGTGTATCCCGGCCAGGACGTACTGGAGATGAAGGAGGTGCGCTTGGTCAACGGCCCGGTGGTGACGCTGCGGGTCACCGGGCCCGAACGCATCGCGCTGAGCGGTCGCAACGGCGCGGGTAAGACCACCTTGCTGCGGCGGGTAGTGGGCACACCGCCGAAGGTGTCGTGCCGACTGCTGCCGCAGCGGCTGGACATCTTCGATGAGCGGCGGTCGCTGTTCGACAATGTCGCCGCCGCGGCCCCGCACGCCGGCGGCGAACAGATCCGCGCGCAACTGGCCCGCTTCCTGTTCCGCGGCGCCGATGCCGATGTTCCGGCCGGAGCGCTGTCGGGTGGTGAACGCCTGCGGGCGGCGCTGGCGCTGCTCCTGCTGTCCGATCCCGCGCCGCGACTGCTGCTGCTCGATGAGCCGACCAACAATCTGGATCTGCCGAGTCTGCGTCATCTGACCGAGGCGCTGGCCGGTTTCGAGGGGGCCCTGATCGTGGTCAGTCATGATCGGCGTTTCCTGGAGGAGATCGGTATCACCCGCAATCTGGAGCTGACCGGTGGTGGTTTGACCGATTCGGGACCTGAGAACCCGGTGGGAGCTGGAGCGCTGCGGAAATAACAGCTCTACAGTGGGTGTTCCGAGGAGTCGAGCCGATCGGGATAGGGTGATGGGACCGAGTCGCGGAGAGGTGGTGGCATGACTCAGCATCTGGAACAGGCGAATGCCGGGAACGCGGCGACCGGTAAGGATGCTTCGTCCGCGGGCGAGTCATCGAAACCGGCGACCGCGTCGTCGGCCGACCGGCCCGCCTCCGGCGGGGTCGACCGGGCCGCCTCCGGCGGGGCCCCAGCCCGGAAACCCGCACCCACGCCCCGGAATATGCCGATGCGCCAGCCGGGATCTCCGGCGGCGGTGCCCAGTTCCGCCTCCCGGCGGGTCCGCGCCCGCCTGGCCCGCAGAATGACCGGTCAGCGCGGTATTCCGGCGGTCAAACCGGTACTCGAGCCGCTGGCGACGGTCCATCGCGAGCTGTATCCGAAGGCGAATCTGCAGTTGCTGCAGCGCGCCTTCGATGTCGCCGACGAAAAGCACGCGAAACAGTTCCGCAAGTCCGGCGATCCGTATATCACGCACCCGCTGGCGGTGGCCAATATCCTCGCCGAACTCGGGATGGACACCACCACGCTGGTCGCGGCGCTGCTGCACGACACCGTCGAAGACACCGGCTATCCCCTGGAGCAGCTGACCAAGGACTTCGGCCCCGAGGTCGCGCACCTGGTCGATGGCGTCACGAAACTGGACAAGGTCAATCTGGGCGCCGCCGCCGAGGCCGAGACGATCCGCAAGATGATCATCGCGATGGCCCGCGACCCGAGGGTGCTGGTGATCAAGGTCGCCGACCGGCTGCACAATATGCGCACCATGCGCTTCCTGCCACCGGAGAAGCAGGCCAAGAAGGCGCGCGAAACCCTCGAGGTGATCGCCCCGCTGGCGCACCGGCTCGGTATGGCCACGGTCAAATGGGAGTTGGAGGATCTGGCGTTCGCGATCCTGCACCCGAAGAAATACGACGAGATCGTGCGCCTGGTCGCCGACCGCGCCCCATCCCGCGACACATATCTGGCCCGGGTGCGCGCCGAGATCGTCAATACCCTGGCCTCCAGCCGGATCAACGCGATCGTCGAGGGCCGTCCGAAACACTACTGGTCGATCTATCAGAAGATGATCGTCAAGGGTAAGGATTTCGACGATATCCACGACCTGGTCGGGGTCCGGATTCTGTGCGACGAGGTGCGCGACTGTTACGCCGCGGTCGGCGTGGTGCATTCGCTGTGGCAGCCGATGGCGGGGCGGTTCAAGGACTACATCGCCCAGCCGCGCTACGGGGTGTACCAGTCCCTGCACACGACCGTGGTCGGGCCGGACGGTAAACCCCTCGAGGTGCAGATCCGCACCCAGGACATGCACCGCACCGCAGAATTCGGCATCGCCGCGCACTGGCGGTACAAGGAGACCAAGGGCCGCCATTCCACCGACGTCGCCGAAGTCGACGATATGGCCTGGATGCGCCAGCTGCTGGATTGGCAGCGGGAGGCCGCCGATCCGGCCGAATTCCTGGAATCGCTGCGTTTCGACCTGAAATCGCCGGAGATCTTCGTCTTCACACCGAAGGGTGAGGTGATCACCCTGCCGCAGAAGTCGACGCCGGTCGATTTCGCGTACGCGGTGCACACCGAGGTCGGGCACCGCTGTATCGGCGCCCGGGTCAACGGCCGGCTGGTGGCATTGGAACGCCGGCTCGAGAACGGCGAGTCGGTGGAGATCTTCACCTCCAAGGCACAGAACGCCGGGCCCAGCCGGGATTGGCAGAACTTCGTGGTGTCCCCGCGCGCCAAGGCCAAGATCCGGCAGTGGTTCGCCAAGGAGCGCCGCGAGGAGGCGCTCGAGGCCGGTAAGGAACAGATCTCCAAGGAGGTCAAGCGTTCGGGTCTGCCGCTGCAGCGGCTGATGAATGTGGACGCGATGTCCGCGCTGGCCAACGAACTGCACTACGCCGACATCTCCGCGCTGTACGCGGCGGTGGGGGAGAACCAGGTCTCGGCCCATCACGTGGTGCAGCGTCTGATGGCGCAGCTGGGTGGGGTCGGCGACGTGGAAAATGAACTGGCCGAACGCAGTACGCCCTCGACGCTGCCAGCGCGCCAGCGCGCGGTGGGCGATGCCGGTGTCGAAATCCCCGGCGCCCCGGGCACTGTCGCGAAACTCGCCAAATGCTGCACCCCGGTCCCCGGTGACGAGATCCTGGGTTTCGTGACCCGCGGCGGCGCGGTGAGCGTGCATCGCACCGACTGCACCAACGCCGATTCGCTACGCGCACAACAGGAACGGATCATCGACGTCACCTGGGCGCCGTCGCCGTCGTCGGTATTCCTGGTGGCGATCCAGATCGAGGCGCTCGACCGGACCCGGCTGCTGTCGGATGTGACCAAGGTGCTGGCCGACGAGAAGGTCAATATCCTGTCCGCGTCCGTGGCCACCTCCGGTGATCGAGTCGCGATCAGCAAGTTCACCTTCGAGATGGGCGATCCCAAACATCTGGGTCACCTGCTCAATGTGGTGCGCAATGTGGAGGGCGTCTACGACGTCTACCGGGTGACCTCCGCGGCCTGATCGACCGGCCGCTCGGGCGCCGGTTCGGCGGCCTGGGCCTGCGACAGCCGGACCGCCGAGAATCCCATGATCAGGACCGAGGCGATCACCACGACGACACCGGCCGGTCCGGTGCGCAGCCGTTCGTCGAGCACCGCCAGGCCGAGGAAGGCCGCGCCCAGCGGCTCGGTCACGGTGAACGCCGGCAGCGAGGCCGACAGCGCGCCCACGTGGTATCCGCGCTGCTGCAGATACAGTCCGGCGATACCGCAGGCGACCAGCGTGTACAGCTGCCAGCCCAGCAGCGCGTGCACCGGTCCGTGGCCGAAGCGCTCGATCACCGCCGGGGTCAGCGCCGCCGATACACCGAACAGCAGACCCGCGGACGAGCCCAGCATGAGTGCCTGGACCGTATTCACCCGCACCACCACCGAGACCACCACCCCGGCGGCGATCACCGCGAGAACGAGGACCAGGGGGCCCATCCAGTGCCGCCACGGGGCATCGGTGCGGCCCTCGGTCGGATCCCCCACGATCAGGAAGCAGGCGAGGGCGACCGAGAGCGCGACCGCATGCGCCCACATCCGGAGGGTGACCGGCCGGCGGCTGTAGTGGGCGGCTAGCGGGAGCGCGAAGACCAGCGCGGTCACCAGGATCGGTTGCACGATCAGCACCGACCCCAGCCCCAGCGCGACCACCTGGAAGAGGAATCCGCCGGCGTCGCCGATGATGCCCGCCCACCACCGGGGGTTGCGGATCAACTGCGCGACCAGGGCGTCGCCGGCCGGTACGTCCGCCGCCGCGCGCTGCTGTGCCACCGCTGATACGGCGAACAGCACCGCGCCGATGAACGCGCAGACGATCGCGGCGACCGGGTTGTTACTCACCCGGTCAGTGTGCCGCCTGCCGGGCGTGCCGGTCGCTCCGGGGTGATCGGGGCATCCGCGGACGGAATTCGGGCCCCGGGAGGAGATTTTTCCCGGTACTCCGAGTTCGGTTCCGGGGCGGGCGAATCGGACATTCGCCATGGGGTTGCCGGTCCGTCGGAATCGGGGTGAATCCGGGGACCGGCCGGGTTGCCAGTCAACCTTTCGCCCTGGTGGGAGGGGCTGGAAGGGCAGTGTCTTGGCAGCTCGAGGGCAGGTTCGCGGACCGGTCATGGCCCTGCGGTTCTCGCCGGATTCTGTTACGGTTTATTACGTTTCGGGACATACGACGTCTTCGAGATCAGACGGGTCGCCACCGATTTCGGCCCTCGGAACTGGTGCACACAGCGGGTTAAGGGGGTCAGGTCATGCTGACCGTGCTGACGTATTCGGCTCGGACCGTACCGGCGGCGCCGGGTTCTGGTGGTGGATGCCGCGCATCTGCCACAATCGCCGCGCCGCGCCTCGGCGCGTCGGGCTCGTGGGGGTCACCACATACGGGACAATTTTGGATCGGGACGTGTCCACGCAACGCCGCGTGCGGTGATGTGCGGTCCGTGCGTGCCCACGGTAGCGCCGGCCACGGCGCCTACCCGTTCGCCACGAACTGAACGCCGAGAGGGTCCGATGATGCCGTCCGAGGTGCCCGGCTCCGCAGGGGTGGTCGAATGTTGAAATCGTACAAAAGCGTCCAGCGCTGGTACCCGGCGCTGGAACCCGAATATGCTGTGCCGCCGCTGGGTTCGGTCGATTCGGAACCGGTCGACGAGGACGGCGACGCGGCAGCGCCCCGATACCCGCACTACATTCGCGACACCGAGCCCGAACCGTTCGACATCCCGTTCACCGGAGAGCCGGCGACCCGCCGCAGTGAGTTCTTCGGCGGCTGGTCCGACTGGGTCGACCGTGCCCCCGGGCCGGACGACGACTACCCGGTTCGAGAGGGTGACGTCGTCCGCTTGACCTGGGACTGCGATACCGTCGATGCCCCGCGCACCCGTCGGCGCCCACGGTCGGCCAGCGGCGATGGTGACGATGCGGAGGGATCCGGAGAGCCAGATCGACGATCGAACCCGCACGAGCGCGCCGAGGCCGGTGGCGACGAGGAGACCGAGTGGATCCTGCCGTCGCGGCGCGAGGGCGGCGGTGACCGGGTGATCGCACGCGCCCAGGGAATCGCCTCCCCGCTGCTCCGGGACTACGCGCGCCCCAGCCGGTTACTGCTCACGCTGGCCGTAGCGGTGGGCGTGCTGCTGCTGATGCTGACCGCGGTCGGCGGGATCGCACTGCATCTGGCCCATTCGAACGCGCACGAACGGCGATCCATGCCGGCGGCGGTGATCGAGCCCGCCACCGGTGCGGACCCCGGCATACTTCGGCTGACCTCGGAAGGCGGTGTGCGGACCGTGGCCGCCTCCCGGACGGCCGCGCACTGCCCGACCGAGCGGTCGGACCGGGTGGTGCGCGGCGCCGACGTCGGCGGCACCGGCTCCGGTCCGGACGCGATCATGTGGTTTCAGCACGCCTTCTACGTGGAACGTTCGGCCGAGCGCGCGCTGGAGGTGGTGGCACCGGGCGCGTACGTCTCGCCCGCCGAGGTGATCCAGCGCGGCATCGATTCGGTGCCCCTGGGCACCGACTTCTGCGTGCGGGTGGTCACACTGGCCGGGAACCGATATTCGGTGGAGGTGACCGAACGGCGTCCGGCCGCGGCCCCCGCCACCTATGACAAGCAGTTGGTGACCACGGCGGTGGTCGGCGGCCGCACCCTGATCACGGGTATTACGGCCGGGTAAGGGAGAACTGGACGATGGGACAGGACTGGAGCCGCTGGCTCGACGAGGCGTCCGCCGCGGACGATCGGCCGGGCGCGCGCGGCCGCGGACAGGCCGGCGATGGCGACGAGCTGTTGCCGCCGCGTCCGGTACTGGTCGTGGGTGGTTGCGGCGGGGCCGGAACCACCACCACCGCACTGGGACTTGCCGGCGAACTCGGCTCGGAGGTGGCGGCGGTGGCGGTCGACGCGACCGCGGCCGGCGGCGATCTGGCGCTGCGCGGCGCCGATGAGCACCTGAGCCCGATCAGTCTGCAGCAGTGGCTGCACGGGCGCGGCGACGGTGAACCGGCGCCGCTGAAGGAATGCCTGTCACAGGCCTCCTCGGGAATCGGCTTGTTGTGGCGGGACGCCTCGCCGTTGCGCCGTCGCGCGAGCTATCTGACCGTATCCCGGGCCGTCGCCGAGGCCGGGTGGACGCCGGTGTACGACGGCGGCAGCCCGATCGCCGGACGTCAACTGCGCCCGCTGCTCGAGGACGACGAGGTCGCCCTGGTGCTCGCCATTCCCGCTCGCGCCGACGCTGCCAATCGTTTGCGGGTGACCCTCGAGTGGCTCGACGACGAATTCGGCGGCCAGGTCGAGGGCCAGGGTGGCGGAATCGTCGGCGACACCACGGTAGTCATCTCGCATCAGTTGCCGGGCAACGATTCCCGGGTCGCCGATCATCTGCGCGAACATCTGACCGGATGGGTCCGCGATATCCGCGAGGTCCCCTACGACAGCCACCTCGCGCGCGGAGAATTGGTGCGCCACAATGAACTCGACGTCGAAACCCGGAGGGCGTACCGCGCGGTGGTGACAGGGATGACATCATGACGGCGGCCATGAAAGAACCTCGCGTACCCGAAAACCTGCCTGCGGCAGGCGTTGTCGCCCCACCCGAATCCCGGCGTGCCCCGCTGTGGGATCGCCCGGTTCCGGGCGCCGGGCGGGCTCCGCTGGTGTGGTTGCTGGGTGTGCACGGAGGCGCGGGAACAAGTACTCTCGCGCATGTGCTTGCGCCTGCGGCGGATTCGCACCGGCGCTGGCCCGGTGGGTTCGAACGGGAATCACCCTTCGTGGTGCTGGTGGCTCGCGAGACCATCGCCGGGCTGACCCGCGCCCACGATCTGCTGCGCCAGCATCGCGCGGGTCTGGCGGGCTCGAGTCAGGTGCTCGGCATGATCACCGTGGCAGCGCGACCCGGCCGGATTCCGGCCGAGATCCGCCGCTACCGCGATGTGGTCGGTGCGCTGGCAGGTCAGGTGTGGCAGCTGCCCTGGATCGAGGAGTGGACGCTGGTGGAGGCCGACCAACTTCCGGTGTGGTCGCCCGGCGATCCGCCCTCTCCGCAGCGCAAACGCAAACTCGATCCGCTGCAAGAGGTTCCGCACGAAGTCGACGCGCTGGGCATGAGCATCGTCGACCTGGTGCGGGAGACCGTCGCGTCCGGCTCCCCGCCCGAAGGGCAGGGGTTGCCATGACCGACCCGCAGGTCGAATCCGACGGGGTGCCCGCTCCGGCACCCGGTTTCACATTCCGATCACCTAGTGAGAAGGACGCTCGATGAGTACCATCCTGGCCGCTGTACACGAGACGTACGGCGTTTATCTGGCGCAGGTCGGGAACCCGACACCCGAAACGCCCCCTGCGGCCGACAAGTTGATGAAACTGGTTCGCTACTTCACCTGGTTCGTGCTGCTGTCGGGCATCCTCGGCATCACCTACGCCGGCGGCCGCTTCGCCTGGGAGAAGTGGACCGGCGGCAGCATGGAATCGCCGAAGATGGTGGCAGGCGCCATGATCGGCGGCATCGTGGCCACCAGTGCCGGCACGATCATGAATGCCGTCATCGGCTCGTGAGTGCCGCGATCGTGCTTGCCTACAAGCAGATGCCCTCGGACGTGATCGCTCCGATCATGCAACTGATCGACTGGCTGCTGTGGTGCGTGCTGCTGGCGTGCCTGGCCTGGATGATCATCTCCGCGGGCAGGCTCTGGTCGGCGATGCGTGACGATATGGCCGTCAACGATGCCTCGCACGGCATCCTGATGAGCCTGATCGGCGCGGTCGTGGCCAGTTCGGCGAGTGCGATCGCCCTGGCCTTTCTTCCTTCGTGACAACGAAATGCGGCGACGATGAGGACGACGGCGATGAGGACGACGGCGATGAGGAGGTGGAGTCATGAGTGAGAAGGACGCGGGCGCCGAGCGCGGTATCTCCTTCGGGCTCATCTTCTCCGCCGCCGTGGTCGCCCTGATCGTCATCGTCGGGGTGTTCATGTACGTCGGGCGTGATAAGAACGATTCGGCCGGCGCACCGCAGAATCCGGCTCCCTCGCCGGTGGCCGGATCGGACGCGACCGGATTCGCCGCGCCGCAGGTCGATCTGTTCGGCCGCCGGGTCGACATACCGAACAACCCGGCCGGACAACCGCTCGAGCAGACCGCCGCCCAGCACACCCGCACGGATTCGAACTGGCTGACCGCGGCCCCCGCGGGCACCACGCAGCCGCGTGGGTGGCAGCGAGTGTACGGCGCCACGGTGCCGTTCTCCACCAGTGACGGCCCCACCCGGATCGATGAGAACGGGCTGGCCGTCGGTTACTCCCACACACCGCAGGGCGCGGCGCTGGCGGCCGCGCAGATCACCTTCCGGCTCAACGCGCGTCCGGGTGACCGGAATCTGTATGCGGGGCAGGTCAAGTCGACGGCCCAGCAGCTGGCCGCCTACGACAAGGCCCGGGGTAGTGGGAAACTGCCCGAGCAGCAGCCCGAGCGGATTACCCGCTATCTGGTGGCGCCGGACGCCTTCCAGATCGAGAACTACGCCGACGATATGGCGATCGTGCGCCTGGCCGCCCGCGGTCCGGTCAACGACGGTAAGCAGGTGTGGGCGGCGGTGCGGCTGGTGATGGTATGGGACAACGGGGATTGGCGGCTGCAGCCGACCGATTCCGGATCCGCGAGCAGCGAATATGTCGACACACTGCAGGGATGGACCCGATGGTGACCGGGAGCGTGCCCGCGATGCACCGTGGACTTCCTGAGGAGGAGTGGATCTCATGATAAGGCGCGTCGTCACGATCCTCGCGGTCGTGTTCACCGTCATGATCGCGACCCCGACGGTGGCCTATGGCCAGACCTACGGGTTCGACCAGACCTGCAATCAGATCCATGACGATATGGACGGTGTCGGCGTACCGGGTGTCTCGCTGGGTGACGCGGCCTCGGCGGCCTGCAAGGCCGGTAACGCGGCCACGCACCCCGGTGACGCCGCGAGCGCGGTCAAGGACAAGGCGTGGGACTCGACCTTCGGCAAGGTGGTCGATTCGCTGATGAACGGTCTGGGGCAGGCACTGATCCTGGCGCTGACCTTCTGGATGAAGGTGCCCAACAACCGCATCGTCGACAGCGGTGGTGAGCTGCTCAAACGCATCAACGACTACACCTATCAGGTGCAGATCCTGTTGCTGATCGTGTCGGTGATCCTGTCCGGCCTCAGACTCGCCGAGGCCAGACGCGGTGCGGCGGTGAGTGAGGCCGCCGAGTCCTTCCGCATGTTCGCGCGCGTGATCTTCAGTTCGTGGATGCTGGGCGCGGTGGTTGTGGCCGGCACCCAGGCCTCGGATCGGTTCTCCCAGTGGGTGATTCAGGACGCCACCAACGGCAATGCCCGCAGCCTGGCCGAGTTGATGGTGAAAACCTCGAAGCTGCAGGCGTTTTCGCCCGGTCTGGTACTGATCATCGCGATCGTGGGTCTGCTGGGCGCGCTGGCGCAGATCGTGATGGCCATCGTGCGGCAGGGGCTGCTGGTGGTGGCAGCGGGTGTCCTACCGCTGGCGGCGGCGGCCGGGGGCACCAGTATCGGTCGGCAGTCCTATCCGAAGCTGGTCGGCTGGATCATCGCCTTCATGCTCTGGAAACCGGTGGCGGCGATCGTGTACATGATCGCCTTCGTCACCGCCGGCGATGTCAACGGCAACAGTCCGACGCGGGGTTTACCCAACGGCGATCAGGCCCAGCAGATGCTGGTGGCGGTCGTGCTGCTGTGCAGCGTCGCGTTCGTGCTGCCGGTGCTGATGCGCCTGGTCACCCCGGCGGTATCGCTGGTCGGTCGCGGTGGTTCGGGTCTGGGGGCGACCGGCAGCGTGCTGCTGGGCGCTGCGGCCCTGGGCGCCGTCGGTACCAAGGCGGTCGCCGTGCGCGCCGACGCCTCGGCCGGATCGCCGGGATTCATCGGCGGGCGCGGCGGCGGACG
>JAFMQT010000675.1 GCA_017354515.1 Nocardia sp.
CCGCACTCCCCACCGCGATCCACGGCCGGCGACGCCGCTCCCGGGCGGCCGCCATGGCGGACGGCGGCGCGGGTTCGGACATCGGGGCGAGGGGAGGCGGGCTGGTGGCGCCACGACCGTTGTCGCCCGGCTCGGGGATCGTGCCCGGTGGATATCCGGCACTCGCCTGCTCCGATACCCGTATCCGGTTGACCAGTGCGTCGAATCCCTGATCACCGGACAGCCCTGCCGGAGCGGGTGTCGCGGAGTCGTCGAGCAGTGACTGCGCGACCGCGCCGGATACCCGATCCAGTGATGCGGGCAACCCCGCCAATTCGGCGACCGCGGTCCGGCACGATGCGCATGTCCGCAGATGTGCCTCGAACTCGAGCCGTTCGGCATGGTCGAGGGATCCGAGTACATAGGCGGCGTCCCAAGTCGCGTATTCGTCCGGGGTGACCCGGTCGGCCGATGTCATTGGTTCACCCCCATCTCTCGTAGCGCCGTCCGCAGGGCTCGCATGCCGTAGTGCATCCGGGATTTGACCGTACCCTCGGGTATGGCCAGTTCGTCGGCGATCTGCTGAGTGGACAGACCGCGATAGTAGGCCCGCACGATCACCGCTCGATGATCGGTGCTCAGCCTGGCCAGCGCGTCCGCGATCACCCAGCTGTCCACCGCGTGTTCGGTCTCGTCCACGGTGGGCTGTTCGGGCGGATCATCGGTACCGAACTCGCGCCGGTGCCGGGCGCTGCGGAATTCGTCCACCGCCATATGCCGGGCCACCGTGAACAGCCAGGCGCGCGAGGAGCTGGTGGACTGGTCGAGCACCTCCGGTCGTTGCCAGGCCCGCAGCAGTGTCTCCTGGACGATGTCCTCGGCGCGGCCGGGATCACCGACCAGGCTGTACGTATACCGCCACAGGGCGGCCGCGTGCTGGTCGTAGAGCACACGCAGCAGTCGCGTCCGGGCCGACGCCGCGGGGAACTCCGGGTCAGGCATGCGTGCCGCCCGCGGGGATCCGACACCTCCGCCGAGGTGACTCTCGCAGCGCCACACTCGGAGGATACGAAATCAATTGCGTTCTAGTTCGATGGGATGGGTCGCCAGCAGCGATAACGGCAGCGGCTGGCGGCGCAGCACATGTGCCCACAGATCGGTGCGCCCGGCCATCGGATCCGATGGCAGCGCCGACAACACGATCCAATCGCCGCGTTCGAGTTCGGCTTCCAGCTGGCCGAAGGTCCATCCGGCGTAACCGGCGAAGATCCGCACACCCTCGATCAGCGGGGCGATCACCTCCGGATCGGAGTCCAGGTCCAGCAGTGCGACCCGGCCGTCCACCCGACGAAGTCCGTGCAGTCCGTCGATCGACGCGCCGACCCGGATCGTGGTCAGGCACAGTGCCGAATCCCGCTTCACCGGCCCGCCCACATACAGTGTGCGGGGCCTTGCCGCGAGATCGCCCCAGCGCGGCAGCACGTCCTGTACGGCGGTCTCACTGGGACGGTTGAGGACGACGCCCAGGCTGCCCGCGTCATTGTGTTCGACGATATAGATGACGGTTCGCCGGAATGTCGGCTCGACCAGGTCTGTTGCCGAGACCAACAGGGTGCCGGGGCGTACCGCCTGCTCTTCGTACCGGAATTTGCGTCTGGGGCGGTCGCCATGTTCCTCTGCGCGTGCCACGATAGCCATCATCGCACCGTTGACCGGCATGTGTCGTGCTTTATTGATGCGTGATTCGAGTGCGGCTCCATGCTCGACCTATTGCGGCAGGTCGAAACGATCACTGTGTTCGAGTTGTCCCGACCGGAAGAGAGGGCGAGCGATGGCCTACCGTTCCGGTCCGCGTGTGGTGGTTCTGGCACCGGACAAATTCAAGGGTTCACTCACCGCGCCGCAGGTGGTCGCGGCGCTGGCGGCCGGAATCACCCGGGT
>JAFMQT010000328.1 GCA_017354515.1 Nocardia sp.
ACCCAAAATCTCGGTCCGGAAATCCTCCAACCGATCCGACCACCGCAAACCACCACGCGCCACCGCACCGAACCGCAAATGCACACCCTCCACCCGCGGCGAATACACAAAAATCTCGAACAGCGGACGCGGCCTCGGCAACTCCACAATCGCCTGCGGATCGAGTTTGACCGACAGGTACGAGGGCGGTTCTCCCTGTTCACCGGACCGGAAATAGTTGGTGCGCAGCGTCGCTGCGATCAGGCCGTGGAAGGCGCGCAGAATCCGGTCGGCGTCCAGGCCCACCACGGCGTCGATATCTGCCCGTAGTTGCTCGGAGATCAACTCGGCGACAAGTGGATTCGGCTCGGGGTCGAAATGTGCGGTGAACAGTTCGATGAACGACCGTGCGGCGGCCGGGTGCGTCAGCAGGACGCGGGTGATAGTGGTGAAGGTGTAGGTGAAACCGGCCTGCCGCAGATATTTCGCGTACGCCCGCAGCACCGTGACCTGACGCCAGTGCAGCCCCGCCCGCGGGATCAGCTCGTTGAGGCCATCGGCCTCGCAGTCACCGGACCACATGGCCAGCACCGCATCCGGGAATCGGCGCCGGATATCGTCACCGGCTTCGGCTCCCGCTGCTTCTGGGAAGTCGACCGGGATCCGCAGCCCGAAATCGTAGATCCAGCGGGTCCTGGTATCGGGCAGCTCCAGCCGGTAGGGCTTCTCCTCGAGCACCTCTACTCCGAGACTGTGCAGCAGCGGCAGCACCCGGCTCAGCGAGATCTGCGCTCCGGCCACATACAGGGTGAACCGCCAATCGGCACCGGTGGCGCCGGGCTCGCGGTACAGCTCGGTGTCGATCTGCCCCTCCGGCAGCCGATACAGGCGCCGCAAATCGGCCAGCGCCCGGTCCGGCTGATATTCCTGCTGGTAGGCCGCCGGAAAGGCGGCCGCGTAATCGGATACCACCGTGGCGGGCAGGTCGGTGCCCGCGGCCTCACCGGTCACCCGGTCACTCCAGGTCCGGGTGGTCGCGAACAACAGTTCCTGAACGCGCCGGCGATTGCTCTCACCGATATCGGCGGGCCCGGACGCGGCGCGGCGATGCACGGTGAAATAGATGACCGCAAGCTCTGATTCGCTGACTCGCACCGAATAGGTGATCCGCTCGGCCCGGAATTCGTGGCGCAGGATGTCGAGCATGCGCAACCGCACCTCGGTGCCGTAGCGGTCACGCGGCATATACACCAGGCAGTAGACGGTGCCGCCGCTGAATTCGTGATTCGGTTCGCTGCGCAGGAATAGGCGCACGTGCCGGCGCAGGCCCAGTTGCATGACCGCCGAGGCTGTTTCGAACAGTCGCCGCGCATTCGTGGAGAACAGTTCGGCGCGCGGGAAGGTTTGCAGCAGTTCCAGCACTTCCTGACCGGAGAACGAATTCAACGCCAGTCCGGACCAGCTCAGCACCTGGTGTACCCGCCGGGAGATCACCGGGATATCGAGTATGTTCTCGTGCAGGCCACTGACGGTGAAGGTACCGACGAACACGTGCCAGATCGCCGGATCGTCGACATCGGCCACACTGACGACATAGGCGTCGGTACTGCCGGGCAGACTGGAATCGAGCGAACCGGCGGACAGCCGCAGCAGGTAATCGGTATCGGGAGAATCGGTTTCGGGCACCGGCGCCGGCAGGTCGACACCACATCCTCCATGCGACAAGCCCAATCCGGCATCGACCGGCTCCTGACCGTGGCGGTGGTATCCGAGCAGCGTGAAGTTGCCGGACCCGAGCCACCGCAACAGTTTCGCGGTCTCGGCGGCCAGTTCGGCGGCGGGACCGTCGAGTGAGCTCTGGTTCAGGCTCAGGGCAACCAAGCCCAGGATGTCCGCCATCTGTGCGGTGTCGTCATCGATCCGCCGGATGCGGTCCAGCAGATACGGCAGCTCGCGCGCGATCCGGTCGAGCACGGTATCGGATTCGCCGGAATCGAGCCGGACGTGGATCCAGGACTCGGTGATCACGTCGCCGGACTTCGCGCCCGGCGCCGAATCGGTCCGCGCCGGATCGGTTCCCAGTGCGGCCGCGACCGACAGCAGCCGTCCGGTGTCGTCGCGCCGCACATCGAATACCGGATGGACCACCTCGGCGACGGTGGCACCCCACCGTCGCAGCGCCGCGGTGAGCGAATCGACCAGCAGCGGCATATCGTCGTTGACGATCTGCAGGGACGGCCCCAGACCGCTCCCGTCACCGGATCGGTAGATCCTGGTCACCGCGGTACCGGGCTCTCGCTGTGCGGCGAGCTCCGCATGATGGCGGTAGATCCGCCCCGCGTGGTCGGTGATCGTCGATACCCCCGCACCCGGCTGGATCCAGCGGAAATACACCGCCTCCAGGTCCGTGGAGTCGCCGTGGAATCGTTTCCCGGACGCCGTGTGCTGGGTGGTCGCAATCATCGACCGAGCCTTCCTGCGATCGGAATCGGCGCCATCCCGGCGACGATTCAATTATCGTGCCGTTATTTAACGGTACGATAGACAAGTGTATCCAAGGTGGCTGCCGATGCCCGTCCCATCAGTGGGAAATACTCAGCCGACCAGCGCGGCCCGGCGTAAGAACGTCTGCGCCGCCGCCCGACTGGTGAAAGACGTTGTCTCCAAGTGGGTTCCGGTCACGGTATCGGCGTACCAGACCACCTGGGCGGAAGAGATCGCCACGAAACTCGCGCCATCGGTGACGACCGACGGCCTGGCAGCGCGCCAGCCGCTGATGGTCTGGTGAATCCGGCTCGGCGGATCAACGCGAACCGAATAGCTCAGCTCCCGGCCCCCGGTGATGCCGCCGGCCAGCAGCGGGTCCCCCGCCGGCACCGTGCACCGCCGGCCCTGATCATCCGGTAGTAACTGACAACTGGAGACCGTCTGCAGCACACCGGGCAATGAACTCACCGGCCCGATATCACCCACCGGAGCGGCCGAGTCCGAGCAGCTGTACAGGGCAACCACCGCCACGACCACCATCGCGACGATCCCGACCAGCACCGCCAGCCACTGCCACATCGGAAAGCCCTTGGGCTCTTGGGATTTACCGTCCGAGCTCTTCCCGTCCGGGGTCTGGGCGCCGCCACCGTCCTCGATCACGGATTTCATACCGCCGAGCACCCGGCCGGCCAGCAGCGCGGCCGGGCCCAGGACGCCTTCGGCGTCCATCTCGGTGGTGATCCGGCCGGCCTCGCCGATCACATGCCCGATCGCTCGCAGCGGTGCGCCGCAATGCCCGCACCGGGTTTCGGAGCCCTGGTTGGTGTGCGAGCAGTATTCGCAGACGCGTTCGGGGATATTCACTGGCCGGTGACGACTATCGAGGAGATGGCGGTGGTGTTCACGGACGGATCACCCTTGGATTCCAGCACCGTCAGGGTGATCTTGGACGCCGTGACGGCCGGACTGAGCTTGGTGGTCACGAGACTGCGCTGATCCATGGTCTGCTGGGTGTAGGTGGTCGCGCCGGGATCGTTGAAACGGTAGGAGACCCGGCTCACGGTGCGGTGGGTGTTCCACTGATCGGTTCCGTCGGAACCCACGCTGTCCCACCCGGGAATGATGCCGATCGAATCGATCGTATGGGTCTGGCCGAGGTCGATCGTCAGCACCTGACCGTCCACGTGATACGCCCGCACACACGACCACGCCTTGTCCGCCTGTCCGGACACGGCGTCCATACCGGGCGTACTGCCTGCGGGACAATGTGATTGGGCCGACTTCACCTGCAGGGCCGCACCCGAATCCGGCGACCCACCGCTTCCGGGCGGTGCGGCCGAACTCGGCGCGGCGCTGTGTGAGGGCCCGGCCGCAGGCGTGAGCACCCGGACCTGTGTACTGTCCTGCTTCCCGCCGCCGGTGCCGACCAGCACCAGCACGATGACCACCAGCACCACCGCGGCCAGCGCGAGCGCCACCCCGGGATTGCGGACCTTGGTCAGCAGCCGCTTGACCGGATCGGACTCCGCCGATCCGGATGGCTTCGCTGTATCCTGCGGGGCCGCATCGGCTTTCGACTCGGCAGCGGTGTCGCCGGGGACCGGTTCCGCCGCCGCGGATTCGGCGGCCGGACTCAGCTTCGCCCCCGCGCGGCCGGCGAAATCGGATCCGTACACCTGATCGGCCGCGGTATCCATCGCTTCGCCGTTGAGCAGGGCCATGATTCGATCACCGGCACTGGGACCGGCGGCCCGCCGCGCCGCCGCACCCGGCGGGGACGAGGCATCGGACCTGCTCTCGGTGGGCATGGTCTCGGTGAGCACTGCACCGGTGGGCACTGCCTCGGTGGGCACTGCCTCGGTGGGCACGGCGTCGCCCGCTGGCGAGAAGTCCGGCTCGAGCGGATCCTCGACAGGGGGAACCGTGGCCGGTGCACTCCCCTGCGCCCCGGTCAGGGCCGGCTCCGACAGCAGTGCGTCCAGGACCGCCCCGCGATGGCGAACGAAGACATCTGAAGGGTCCTGGTCGGACATGGTGGCGATGGTATCGGGGCCGGAATGGACAGCGCCGCACGGCTATTCCCCCTGCAGGGAAGGAAGCGACCGTACGCTCAGCGACCGGCGTCTGCGACCACGAAATACTCGGGCGGAACGTCGAATACCCGGGCCAGGGCGATGATCAGATCCAGCCGCGGAATCGCCTCCCCGTGCACCAGGCGATACAGGCCGGACTGGGATACCGGGACATCCGGATAGGCCAATTCCAGGTGCTGGGCGAGCGAATAGAGGGTCAGCGTCCGCGTCGACCCGTCCTCGGTGGAGACCACCGATTCCGCGATGAGTTCGGCCAGGCGTGCCGAGAAGATGGCCGCGGCGGCCTGTCTCGGAGTGAGCCGGTCATCGCCACCGGGTTCGGCGCGTTCACCATCGATCAGGACGACGTCGGCGGCCGGCGGACCGTGGGAACTCGAACCACCGGAAACAGCCTCGCGCGAACCGGAATTCGACGGTCGCTGGTCGTCGGATGCCGAACCGACTGCCGCGTTACTCAACATTACCGCCCTACCTCGTCAGATCCGATCTCCACCACCATATTCGGTGAACTGCCCGGTGGGGCCATACCGGGCGGTAATGCCCGATCGGGCGCCGAGATCACCGGCGCACCGGCCGCGGGCGGCGGCCGGTCGACCGGCGGCCCGGCTGCCGGGTGCAGATATTTCGTCTCCCCCCGAGGTTCGATCAGGTCCACCCGGACCGTGCGCATCGGAATCGTCACATCGATTTCGGTCGCGCTGATCTGGTCGATCGCCAGATCGGCCGATTTCCCGCGCGGCGTGCCGGGATCCTGGATGGTGACCGTGGTGTGCGCGGACGAACTCTGTGCGGGCAGGTGATCGTAGACCGCTATCCGGGCCGGTGCACCACTGTGCTCATCCTCCTCGGCCGGCGAGATCAGCCGCAGGGACGCGGGATCACCCACCGCCGCCACCAGCTGCTGCCAGCGCTGCGGACGGGCAGAATGCACCTCCACGTCCGCACCGACCACCAGTGCCCGCAGGATGATCTGCTGTGCCACAGCCAGATCCGCGTACACATCTATCGAGCGGCGACGTGGGTTGTAC
>JAFMQT010000329.1 GCA_017354515.1 Nocardia sp.
GCCGCCCACACCGGTGTCCCCACGTCGGTTCCGTTGGCGCGGAAGGTGGTCAGCAGAACGTAATTCGCGGTGCCCACCGGCCCGAAAGGATTGTCCACGGCGCTCAGCGTAATCTGCGGCGAAGGCGTCTTCATCTCGGCGGAGTCGCATCGCACCGCGAGGTCGGTGCGCTCGTTCGGCCACAGATGCCGCCGACCGCGCGACGGTTCGCCGTATCGACCGGGCCGCGGAGCCTTAGTGTCGCGGATGTGACCGGACTTTCAGCACGCGCCCGCGCGACGGCCCACGCCTATGACGCCGTCGCCGATCAGTACGCCGACCTCGTTCGCGACGAGCTCGAGGGACTGCCCCTGGACCGCGCGATACTCACCGCGTTCGCCGATCTCGTCCGGGACGGCGAGCCGGGGCCGGTCGCAGAATTGGGGTGCGGCCCCGGCCGTATCACCCACCACCTGCACCGCATGGGCGTGGAGATCTTCGGAATTGATCTGTCACCGGCGCTGATCGGCATCGCCCGCGCGAGCTTTCCGGGGCTGCGATTCGATGTCGGCTCGATGGATGCCCTCGACCTCCCCGGCGATTGCCTGGCGGGGGTCGTGTCCTGGTACTCGATCATCCACATTCCGCCGGACGATATGCCCGCGTATCTCACCGAATTCCGCCGGGTGCTCAGGGCCGGAGCGCCACTGCTGCTGGGCTTCTTCGAGGCGGCCGGCGAACCGGTGACCGCGTTCGACCACAAGGTGATCACCGCGTACCGCTGGCCGATCGACACCCTCGCCAGGACGGCCGGGGAGGCCGGCTTCACCGAAATCGGACGTATGCTGCGCGAACCCGGGGACGGCGAGCGATTCCGGCGTGGGCATCTACTGATGCGCGCGGCCGACCGGACCTGAGCGGGCAGGGGATTCGCGTCGGACTCTCGACGTAGGGTGGCGGCATGTCGGAGGACCCGCTGGAACGTGTGCGGAGACTGTGCCTGGCGCTGCCGGAAACCACCGAACGACTCAGTCACGGTGAGCCCACCTGGTTCATCCGGGGCAAGAAGACGTTCGCGATGTACGCCGACCGCCATCACGACGATCGGCTCGGTTTCTGGTGCGCCGCACCAGCGGGAGCGCAGCAGGCGCTGGTGTCCGCCGAACCCGAAAGATTCTTCCGCCCACCGTATGTCGGGCATCGCGGGTGGCTCGGGGTCTACCTCGACGTCGCGGTCGACTGGGACGAGATCGGCGAGATCGTCACCGACGCCTACCGGACCATCGCGCCGAAAACGCTGGTGGCCCGCCTGGACGAATGAAATCCGGGCATCGAGGCGTAGTTTCTGAGTAGGAGTTCGACGCTTCCGAGTAAACGTTCGACAAATATCCGAGGAGTGGACGATGCCCGACTCCAGCACACCCGAATCCGCTTCCTCCGGTGCGGCGGCTACCGGTCGCGGACGGCTGCGAGCACAGCCGGTCGTCGACGCGGTGATGCGGACTCTGTTGCGCTCACCACTGCACCGGCTGGTCAGCGGAAAGTTGCTGATCATCACGGTGACGGGCCGTAAAACCGGCCGCATCTACGCCAGTCCGGTCGCCTACGCCGAACACGAGGGCACCTTGCTGATCGGCGCCGGGGCGACCTGGTGGCGCAACCTGCGCCGGGGCGAGCCGGCCCGCATCACCTGGCGCGGCCGTGACCAGCTGGCCGACTGGGAGGTGATCTCCACCGAGGAAGACATCGCCGAACCGTATCGAATCCTGATCACCGAGAGCCCGACGCACGGAAAGTTCGCCGGCATCAGCCTGAACGCCGACGGCAGTATCAACCGCGAGGAACTGCGCGCGGCACTGGGTCGCGGCGCGGTGATCGTGCGCTTGCGCCCCCACCCGCGCGACTGAAACCTTCGGGTGGTCTATCCGGTCCTACGTGGCCCGGCTGACCGAGGACATGTGGAAATCGGGGATTCGCAAGGGGGGCATGGCGGTTCGGGTGAACCAGTCGCTCCATTCGCGCGGGAGGGTGATCTCGGTGGCACCGGCCTCGGTGACCCGCCGCAGCAGATCCAGCGGACTCTCATTGAACCGGAAGTTGTTGACCACAGCGGTGACCTCGCCGTCTTCGACCAGGTAGACACCGTCGCGGGTGAGGCCGGTCTGCAGCAGGGTGGCGGGGTCGACCTCGCGGATATACCACAGGCAGGTGAGCAGCAGACCGCGCTCGGTGCGTGCGACCATCTGCTCCAGGGTGGTGTCCGCGCCCCCGGTCAGTAGCAGATTGTCGCCCGGTGCGGTGACCGATGCATCGAATTGTGCTGCGGCCGAGCGGGGATAGACCAGTGACTCGATGGTTCCGGACCGCACCCAGTCCACGCGGTCGGTGGGCATGCCGTTGTCGAACAGGGACAGCAGCTCCGAGGATGCCGAGGTCGCGACGAACGGCCGGCACCGCAGGCCCGGCGCGGCCGGATCGGAATACAGGGTCAGCGGCAGGTCGGTGAGGCGTTCGCCGATGCGGGTGCCGCCGGCGTGGGAGAAGGCGGTGTGGCCCTCGTGGGCGCCGCGCCCGCTCATCGACCACAGCATCGGGATCAGCAGATCGGCGACCGCCGAGGGTGGTAGCAGCGTCTCATAGCGGCCCGCGGGCAACTCGACCCGGCGCGTGCACCAGTCCAGTCTCCGGCTCAACTCACCGAGCAGGCTCGTCACCGCGATATCGGCGAAATCGGCGGTCGGCGCGCCCACCCACGCGCTGTCGGGATCGGCCTCGCGGCCGCGTTTGCCGTTGATCTCGATCGTGCCGGTCGGCTGCGTCCAGCGCCGGCGAATGCCGGTGGCGGTGCCGAGCCAGGTGGTGTGCAGGATGTGGTGCGCGAAACCGTAGAGGCGGTCGGCGTCGTCGAATCCGGCGGACAGGTCACCGGTGAGGCCGGAGAACACCTCGATACCGGTTTCCGGGACGGTACCCGCCCACTCCGGATCCGTTCGGGCGCTGGAGCTTTCCGGATCCAGCAGCGGCATGGCGTCGGCGGCGGGTTCGGCCGCGGCGGCGGCATCCTCCGCGCGCCGCACCACCGCCTCGATCGCGCCCGGATCGACACTGGTCGAGGTCACACTGCCGACGCGCGCGGACCGGGGACCGTCCCGCAGGATCGATACCACCGCCCAGGACCGCAACACCGTCGCCCCGTTCGAGGTCATCGAATTGCCCGCCCACCGCAGCGCGGCCTCCGAGGCGTCGGTGACGATGACGATCGTCTCGTCCGCCCGCGCCGCGGCCAGCACCCGTTCGACGAGCTCACCACCGTGAATGATCGTCACCGATCGGCCTCCTGCCGGGTGTTGAGGATGTTGACCCCGCGCACCAGTACCGACGGGCACCCGTGCGAGACCGAGGCGATCTGGCCGGGTTGTGCTTTGCCGCAGTTGAACGCCCCGCCCAGGACCCATGTGGAGGGCCCGCCGACCGCTTCCATCGCGCCCCAGAATTCGGTGGTGGTGGCCTGGTAGGCGACATCGCGGAGCTGACCGGCCAACTCTCCGTCGCGGATTCGGAAGAACCGCTGTCCGGTGAATTGGAAGTTGTAGCGCTGCATATCGATCGACCACGACCGGTCGCCGACGATGTAGATCCCGTCCTGCGCCCGCGAGATCAGATCCGCTGTGCTGGTGTCGTTGTCGGGGTCGGGCTGCAGGGACACGTTCGCCATGCGCTGGATCGGCACATGGTGGGGCGAGTCGGCATAGGAGCAGCCATTGGATCTGGCCACACCGAGGCGGGGTGCGAACGCCCGGTCGAGTTGATAACCCACCAGGGTGCCATCGCGCACCAGGTCCCAGCTCTGACCGGCGACCCCCTCATCGTCGTAGCCGATGGTGGCCAGACCGTGCTCGATGGTGCGGTCACCGGTGACATGCATGACCGGGCTGCCGTATCGCAGGGTGCCGAGCTGGTCGGGAGTGGCGAATGAGGTTCCGGCGTAGGCGGATTCGTAGCCGATCGCCCGATCGTATTCGGTGGCGTGGCCGATCGATTCGTGGATGGTGAGCCACAGATTGGACGGATCGATCACCAGATCGGTGGGGCCGGGCTCGACCGACGGTGCGGTGACCTTCTCGGCCAGCCAGCCGGGGATCCGTGCGAGTTCGCCGTCCCAGTCCCACATTCCGTCGGCGCCGGTGACATATTCCCAGCCGCGCCCGACCGGCGGGGCCAGGGTGCGCATGGATTCGAAACCCGATTCGCCGACCGTGATGGCCTCCAGTGCCGGATGCAGTCGCACGCGCTGCTGGGTGATCACCGATCCGGCGGTGTCGGCGTAGTAGGTCTGTTCCTTGACCTGCAGAATCGAGGCGGTGACATGGTCGACTCCGTCGGCATCGGCGAGCCGGCGCGAATAGTCCTGCAGCAGCGCCACTTTGTCCGCGGTCGGCACCGCGAAGGGATCGGTCCGATACGGCGAAACCCACGACACGTCCCGATACACGGGCTCGTCGGCGAGTTCGACCCGCTCGCGATTGAGTGCGCGGGTAATGGTGGCCACCGCGACCGCCTTGCGCGCGACATCGGCGGCCGCGTCCGGGGTGAGTTCGCAGTGCGAGGCGAAACCCCAGGTGCCGTCGACCAGGACACGGACCGCGAAGCCGAGATCGTCGGCGTCGCCGACCGATTCGACGCGGCCGTCGCGCAGCCGGATGGACTGGGTCAGTGCGCGGTGCACCCGCAGATCGGCGTGCTCGGCGCCGGCCGCGCGTGCCGCCGACAGGGCGGCATCGGTCAGGGCGGCCAGCGGCAGCGCGCGGAAATCCGCGTCCACGGTGGGGGTGGCGTTGCTCACCCGGCCTACGCTAATTGTTATCGCGGGCCCTGGTCGAGTCGATCGGCCGGTGATCGCCGGAAAATCTCTCGACGACACGCCGTGCATATCTGCATGCCATGCAAATTCGCATGTCGTGCACTGCGGCATGGTCTGCAACTCGCGCGAAACGCCCAGCCTGCCGCCGGTTTCGGCGCCGATGCCGTACTGTCCGGCAGCGTGCCGCCCTCCGCCCTCCGAGACCGTAAACGCGAACGAACCCGCCGCGCGCTACTGACCGCCGCCGCCGATCTTTTCGAATCCCGCGGCTATGAGGCCACCACCGTCGCCGATATCGCCGCCGCCGCGGAGGTGGGCACCCGGACGTTCTTCAATTATTTCGACAGCAAAGAGGCGCTGCTGTTCCCCGAACCAGACGAACGGGTCACCGCGGCCATCGCCGCGATCGAGAGTCGCCGGCCGGGCGAACAGCCGGTCGAGGTGCTGCTGCGGGCGCTGCGGGCGGCCGGCGACAATCCGGGCCGGCACCTCGGCGATGACCTGCCCGCCCGGATCGGAGTGTTGCGTGCGCAGGTCTCGCGCACGGTGCCGGCCGTCAGTGGCCGGGCCGCGCACGCGCAGCTGGCCACCCAGCAGGAGATCGCCCGTCACTTGCGCGCGGCTTTTCCCGACGAACTCGACGAGGTGGGTGCCGCCGCACTGGTCGGTGCGGTGGTCGGCGCGGTCTCAGGGGCGTTGACCGTACTGTTCTCCGGCCCCCGTGCACATGAGGACAGCGAAGTTTT
>JAFMQT010000676.1 GCA_017354515.1 Nocardia sp.
ATCCTCGTACCGGTCGGCGACGATCAGATTCAGATCGAATTGCGACAGCGCGGTATCGATATCGACCGCCGACACCGTCAGGCCCGGCAGTTCGAAAGTGGCCGAGGCCAGGTTCTGGAACGACAGGCCGACCTGGAACAGCGGATGCCGGGCCGTCGATCGGGCCGGATTCAGGACCTCGACCAGCCGCTCGAACGGCACATCGGCGTGCGCGAAGGCCTGCAGATCGGTTTCGCGCTGGCGGCCCAGCAATTCGCCGAACGACTCGTCCCGGTCGATCAGGGTGCGGAAGACCAGGGTGTTGACGAAGGTGCCGATCATCTCGTCGAGCGCGGCCTCACCGCGGCCCGCCATCGGGGTCCCGATGGCGATGTCGTCGGTACCCGACAGCCGAGCCAGCAGCACCGCGAACGCGGTGTGCACGACCATGAACAGGGTCGCCCCTTGTTCCCGGGCCAGATCGGCCAGCGCGGAATGCAACTCGGCCGGAATCGAGACCGCGACCCGGCCGCCGGCGAATGTCCGTACCGCCGGGCGCGGGTGATCGGCCGGCAGATCCAGTTGTTCGGGCAGGTCCGCGAGGCAGCGCTGCCAGTAGCTGATCTGCTTGGCCGCCAGCGAGCGCGGGTCGTCCTCATCGCCGAGCAGATTTCGCTGCCAGATACTGAAGTCCGCGTACTGCACCGGCAGCGGCGCCCACTCCGGCGCCTCGCCGGCCGACCGGGCCGCGTAGGCGGCCATCAGATCCCTGGTCAGCGGGGCCATCGAATATCCGTCACCGGCGATGTGATGCACCACCATCGCCAGCACGTACTCGCGCGGCCCGGTCTCGAGCAGCGCCACCCGCAGCGGCACCTCGGCCGTCACATCGAATGCCGTCGAGAAGAACTCCACCAGTGACGATTCCAACGAGGACACGGTGACCGTGCGGGTCACCAACTCCGGAACCGCCTGTCCCACCGGCAGAATCACCTGCACCGGGCCGTTCTCGGTTTCCGGGTACACCGTCCGCAGCACCTCGTGCCGGGCCACCACATCGGCGACGGCCGCACCCAGGACCGACACATCCAGCGCACCGGTCAGCCGCACCGCGGCCGACACGTTGTAGGCAGCGGACTGCTGGTCGAAGCGGTTGAGGAACCACATCCGCTGCTGCGCCGGAGACAGCGGAATCCGATCCGGACGCGGCTGCGGCGTCAGCGGTTCGCGCGCACCCGCGGCGGCGCCGGATTCGGCGCGCGCGGCCAGGGCCGCGACCGTGGAGGCCTCGAAGATCTCCCGCACCGGCACCTCACCGCCGAGGGCCGAGGACAGTCGTGCGGCCACCCGGGTGGCGATCAGTGAGTTGCCGCCGAGGGCGAAGAAGTCGTCGTCCAGGCCCACCCGGTCCACGCCGAGAGTTTCGGCGAACACCTGCGCGACGATCTCCTCCACCGGTGTGGTGGCGGCGCGGAATTCGGTCGCCTCGAACCGCGGTGCGGGCAGTGCCCGCCGGTCGAGTTTGCCGGAGGCGTTCAGTGGCAGCTCATCGAGCACCATCACCACATTCGGCACCATGTACGCGGGCAGCCGTTCGGCCAGGTCCTCGCGCAGATCCTCGATATCGATCGGCGATCCGCCGGGTGCGGCGACCGCGGCCTCGCGACTGGCCACGACATAGGCGACCAGTTGATCGCCGGTGTGCTGATCGTGGTGGACGGTGACCACCGCCTGACCGATCTCGGCCTGGGAGTTCAGCGCGGATTCGATCTCGCCCAGCTCGATACGCAGACCGCGCACCTTCACCTGGAAATCGGTGCGCCCCAGATAATCCAGTTCACCATCAACGGTCCACACCACCAGATCACCCGTCCGGTACATCCGCCGACCGGTATCGAACGGATCGGCCACGAACCGATCCGCGGTCAGATCCG
>JAFMQT010000677.1 GCA_017354515.1 Nocardia sp.
CGCGGCGGTGAAATCATTGGCGTCGAACCGCAGACCCGCGAGTTCGAGCCGCGCGTCGACGACATCGGCGTCGCGAACACCCAATTGCGGAACCGCCGTTTCGACAACGGTATTCAGTTGTGCGATGGCGGGCGTGTACCGGGATTCGACGGCGAGGTCGCGGGCCCGGCGCACGGCCCGCCGCAGATCGGACCGGCTGAATTCCGGTACGTGCGTGGGAATATCGTCCTGCGGGGTAGTCTTCGCGGGTTCGGCACGCACCTCGGCGGACTCCGATACGGCCGTACCGACTGCTTCGGCGTACATCCGCACCGGGCCCTGCGCATCGGCGAGCTCGGGCAGCGACCCGAGTCCGGCCGCATACCGCACCAGCACGGAGTGCACGATGGCCGCGTCCTCGGGGCGGCGTTCCGGAGATTTGGCGATCATGCTCATGATCACCCGCCCCATATCGACCGGAACGTCGTCGCGGTCGCGGCGGATCTCCCGGGGCGTGTAGTGAATCTGGTTCTGCCACACCAGATACGGCGAATCACCGGTCATCACCCGATCGCCGGTCAGCAGTTCGTACAGCACCAGCCCCAGCGCGTAGAGGTCGGTCTGAGCCCGCACAGTCTTGCCCTCGATCTGTTCTGGCGCCATGAATGCCGGTGTGCCGAGGGTGTTTCCGGTGGTGGTGAAGCGGCTACGGTCCTCGTCGAGGATCACCGCCAGCCCGAAATCCAGCACTTTCACGGTGCCGTCGGCACACAACATCAGGTTGGAGGGTTTGAGGTCGCGGTGGTAGATGCGGTTGCGGTGGGTGGCGGTCAGCACCGCGGCGACCTGGGCGCCGAGCGCCGCGACCACCCCCAACGGCAGCGGCCCGTGCCGGATGAGCAGATTGTCGAAGGTGACCCCCTGGATGTATTCCATGACCAGATAGGGCCGCTCCGGTTCCCCTTCGGCGATTCCGGCGTCGTGGATCGCGGGCATCCCGGGGTGGCTGATCTGGGCCATGACCCGGGCTTCGCGCAGGAAACGCCGGGTCCAGCCGGGATCGTTGCCGAGTCCGGGCGCCGTGAGTTTGACCGCGATGCGCCGTTCGAGGTTCCGGTCGAAGCCCTCGAATACCTGCCCCATTCCGCCGGCCCCGATCTCGCGCACCAGTTCGTACCGGTCGCCGACCACCCGCGGTTGATTCACGGCCACCTCCGTACGTGCACGTCTATTCGACGATAGCGGGCCGTAGCTCGCCGGTCGCCGGCACATCGATGTCGGCCGAACGCACGACTGCCGCAGCCGAATCCAGTCCCCTAACGTTGATGACAGTTGCAACGCGAACTCCGGGGGGATGCCTGGTCTTTGGCACCGTCCGGCCGATCGGGTTGGGCGGACCCCCACGCACCCGCCCAACCCGATTCCCCCGATAGCGATAACACGAATGCGCCCGCGAGCAATACTCCTGCCGTAAGGCATTCGCACTTTTCGAATTGGGGGCATGCTACCCATGAGAATCACCCGCAAACGCACACTGGCCGGCGTAATCGTCACCGGCGCTGTCGCTTTGGCTCCGCTCACAGCGGGAATCGGAGCGGCCCAGGCAGCACCCGGTCCCTGCATGGTCCCGGACGGCATATCGTCACAGCGCCCGTGCGACCAACACGAGTTGCACAACCACGACAATCACCACAACCACCACGAGAATCACGAGAACCACCGCAGGTAGTAAGCCGCACGGATCTCGACGATGAACCGGCCGGTCACCTGATCGGCCGGTTCATCGGCTTTGCCCGGAGGCTCGGCACGGGGCTCGGACCGGCGATGTCGGTCGAACGGACGACTGCCGAACACCCCCTCCGCGTCGTAGTTTCGATTCGCCGAGTCCGGATGTCCCGGCCGGAAACGACCCGGTCCCTACTACTCCGGAGCGA
>JAFMQT010000330.1:0-2360 GCA_017354515.1 Nocardia sp.
GGTGCCGCCGGGGCCACCGAACCGCAGAGGTGTCGGTGGCGGCGGTTCGGGCAGGGGTCCGGGTGGTACGCGCAAATCCCCGTGGCGCATCGTGCGCAGGGTGATCTACGTCCTGGTGGCCTTGGCCATCGTCGTGCCGAGCGCGGTCTTCCTCATCGCGTACTCGACGGTTTCCGTTCCCCAGCCCGGTGACATCAAAACCAACCAGGTGGCCACCATCCTGGCCGCCGACGGCAGTTCGGTGATCAGCAAGATCGTGCCGCCGAACGGTAACCGCACCGACGTGACGTTCGACCAGATCCCCAAGACCGTGACCGACGCGGTGATCGCCGCCGAAGACCGGGACTTCCGGACCAACCCGGGCTTCTCGATCTCCGGATTCGCACGCGCCGCACGCGACAACATCCTCGGCCGGGAAACCGCCGGCGGTGGTTCCACGATCACCCAGCAGTACGTCAAGAACGCCATGGTCGGTAACCAGCACTCGCTGACCCGTAAGATGCACGAGCTGGTGATCTCGGCCAAGATGGCGCGGCAGTGGAGTAAGAACGACATCCTGACCGCGTACCTGAACACCATTCCGTTCGGGCGCGGGACCTACGGGATCGACGCCGCGGCCAAGGCCTACTTCGACAAGCCGGTCGAGAAGCTGACCACCGAAGAGGGCGCGATGCTGGCCGCGACGATCAACGAGCCGTACGGCTTGGATCCGGAGAACAACCTCAAGGGCGCCCAGCAGCGCTGGAACTACGTTCTCGACGGCATGGTGAGCGGCGGCAAGCTGGCCAAGGCCGATCGCGACAAAATGGTGTACCCGAATGTGCGTCCCTCCAGCGAGAACGCCAACAATGCCCAGCCCGCCGAACCCGGCGCCAACGGTCTGATCAAACGCCAGGTGATGAACGAGCTGACCGAGGCCGGTATCACCAACAGCCAGCTCAACACCGAGGGTTTGCAGATCACCACCACCATCGACAACAAGGCCCAGCAGGCCGCCCTCGATACGGTGCACAAGAAGATGCAGGGCCAGCGGGACGGCACCCGCGCCGCGGTCGTCTCGGTGGATCCGAAAACCGGTGGGGTCCGCGCCTATTACGGCGGCGACAATGCACAGGGATACGACTTCGCCAACGCCGGCCTGCAGACCGGTTCGACGTTCAAGGTCTTCGGCCTGGCCGAGAACCTGGCGCTAGGCAAACCGCTGTCGACCATGTACGACAGCGCCCCGCTGGTGGCCAACGGCATCAAGATCACCAACGCGGAGGAGGGCGAGGGCTGCGGTGTCTGTACCATCGCCGAAGCCCTCAAACGATCGCTGAACACCAGCTTCTACCGAATGGAACTGGATATGGGCGGCAGCGGACCGAGCAAGATCGCCGATATGGCCCATAAGCTCGGCATTCCGGACACGATTCCGGGTGTGGGCAAAACCCTCACCGAGCCCGACGGTTCCGGCCCGAACAACGGCGTCGTCCTGGGGCAATACCAGGTCCGTCCGCTGGATATGGCCTCCGCCTACGCCACCATCGCGGCCTCGGGTATGTATCACAAACCGCATTTCGTCCAGAAGGTGGTGACCGCGGACGGGCAGGTGCTGCTCGACCGGGGCGATGTGGCCGGTGAGGAACGGGTCTCCTCCGCGATCACCGACAATGTCACCTCCGCCATGCAGCCGATCGCCCACTCCTCCCTCGGCCACGAATTGGCCAATGGGCGGCTCTCGGCGGCCAAGACCGGTACCACCCAGCTCGGTGAAACCGGCCAGAACAAGGACGCCTGGATGATCGGCTTCACGCCGTCGCTGTCCACCGCGGTCTGGGTGGGCACCGATAAGGGCGGCCCGCTGAAGACGCCGGGCGGTGCGATCATGTACGGCTCGGGCCTGCCGTCCGATATCTGGAAGGCGACCATGGACGGCGCCCTGCAGGGCACTCCGAAGGAGAACTTCCCGAAGCCGGCCGAAATCGGCGGCGAAGCGGGCCTGCCGTCGTTCACCGCACCGCCGCCGACGGCGCAGCCGACCACCGAGGAGAATCCGGGCACCTACCAGCCCCCCGTGGTCGTCACACCGTCGCGGATCGAGGTACTGCCGGGCCTGACAGTTCCGGTTCCCGGATTGGCGCCGAATCCGCACAACGATCAGCCCCAGGGCGAAGGGCAGCGGCCCCGATCCAGAGGACGGGCGCCGGGATCGGATATCTCGGGTGATTCCGGAGATTCCGGTACGTCACCGGCGCAGCCATACGGCGGGCCGCCCGACGGCGGCGCCGCTCCCGATGGGACAGGCGGCGGGTAGCCGAATCCGCACCCGGTAGCCTCGGGTGACGTGAGTGAACAACAGCCGGTGGTGGGGGGGGGGG
>JAFMQT010000330.1:2370-5577 GCA_017354515.1 Nocardia sp.
AACCGACGACGTCGAGACCACCACCGGTTTCGTTGCCGCCGACCGGATGGCCTCGGATCGGCGCTCGATGACCCACCGGGACAAACCCAGCCGCACCGATTCGATGACCGCGCGACTGAGCACCGTAATCGGCGGTCCGGTCGGCGATCACGCACTCATCGGCCGTACCCGGTTCTGGACTCCGCTGCGCGTCCTGCTGGCCTTCGCGGTGGTCGCACTGGCGCTGGGCTGGGCCGGAAAGGCGGGCTGTATCCAGCAGACCACCAACGCCGACGGCAGACTCACCCTGGACTGGAATCACGGCCGCCAATACGTGGCCATGTGCTATTCGGACACCGTGCCGCTGTATGGGGCCGAGCACCTCAACGAGGGTGCCTTCCCGTACAAGAAGAAGTGGGTCGAGGTCGACGCCGAGGGCAACGCGCAGAACCGATACATGGAGTATCCGGTGCTGTCGGGGCTGTACCAGTACGCCTCGATGGAGATCGCGAATATCTGGCTGGCACTGCCGCTTCCGAAAGCACTCGCGGTGGTCACGTATTTCGATGTGGTCGCGGTCGGCCTGGCGATGGCCTGGCTGATCACGGTGTGGGCGTCATCGATGCTGGCCGGGCGGCGAATCTGGGATGCCGCCCTGATCGCGCTCTCACCTTTGGTGATGGTGCACATCTTCACCAATTTCGACGCGCTGGCAACGGCTTTCGCGATGACCGGTCTGCTCGCCTGGGCCCGGCGCCGCCCGGTCCTGGCGGGGGTGCTGCTCGGGCTCGGTGGTGCGGCCAAACTGTATCCGCTGCTGCTGCTGATCCCGATCGTCGCGCTGTCGCTGCGCACCGATTATCGCAACCAGCTACCCGGCCTGCGAGAACAGCTGCGCCGCAACGGTAATCGGTACGCGGATGCGATTCGCGACTACCTGTCCGGAACCCGGATCAGTCCGCTGCGCGGCGCCGGGGTGAGCGTGGTGGCCGCGATCGTGGCCTGGCTGGCGGTGAATCTGCCGATCGCCATACCGTTCCCCGACGGCTGGTGGGAATTCTTCCGGCTCAACAGTGCCCGGCATGCGGACCCCGATTCGATCGACAACGTCATCAGTTCCTTCACCGGCTGGCAGGGGTTCGACGGAAAGCTGAACCCGTCGGATACGCCGACCGCCCTGAACACGATCACCATGCTGGTGTTCCTGGTCTGCTGCGCGGTGATCGGATATATCGCGCTCACCGCGCCACGCCGGCCCCGACTGGCCCAGCTGGCCTTCCTGATCGTGGCGGCCTTCCTGCTCACCAATAAGGTCTGGAGTCCGCAGTATTCGCTGTGGCTGGTTCCGCTGGCGGTGCTGGCGCTGCCGCATCGGCGAATTCTGCTGGCGTGGATGACGATCGACGCACTGGTCTGGTTCCCGCGCATGTACTACTACCTCGGTGTCGAGAACAAGGGCGTACCGGAACAGTGGTTCACCGGAACGGTGCTGGTGCGCGATATCGCGGTGGCGGCACTGTGCGCCCTGGTGGTGCATCAGATCTATCGACCCGGCCGCGATCTTGTCCGGACGGAGGGAGTCGACGATCCGATCGGCGGAATCCTCGACCACGCCCACGATCCGCCACTGCCGTGGCTGCCGGCGGCGTTGCGGCCGAAGTCCGCACATCCTGCGAGTGGCGGGACGCCGGTTCACCGATGGTGACCCGCTAGGCGCCGCGGCTGAGTGGCGACGGTCTCCGCCGATTCCCGTCGCACCGCCGATTCGGCGCGCTGTGCGGCCAGCACCATTCCGAACAGCCCGACCGACAGCCCGGCGATCGTCAACGGCCGCAACGGTTGTGCGATCACCAGCCAGGCCATGATCGACGTGACGGCCGGGGTGGCGAAGAACAACCGGCCGACCCGGGTGGCGTCCCAGCGGCGCAGCATCGCGTTCAACAACAGGAAGGATGCGACCGCGTTGATCGCCACCATCCACGCCAGAGCGGCCGTGAACCGTACCGGATCGGATATCGCCGTATGGCCTTCGACAACCATGAGTACCGCCGCTACCGGTGCGCTGACCAGTACGTGGATCGCGGACGCGGTCCTGGCGTCGGCTCGCGGCGCGTACCGCTTCTGATAGACCGTCCCGAGACTGAGCCCGAGTAGTCCGACCACACAGAGCAGCAATCCGGTTGTCGTGAAATGTGATTGATCGACGACCGCGAGACCGACCCCGATTCCGCCGACGGCGAATCCCAGCCACTGCCGGGCACTGACCCGCTCGTGCAGCACCCTTCCGGCGAACAGTGCGATGACCACCGGGTTCAGTCCCTGCACCAGGGAAATCACCGCGGCCGATACATGATCGGCCATCGCGGTGTAGAAGCCACCGAACTGGACCATCTGCATCAACAGTCCGGCCACGGCCACATGCGCCAGCTGCCTGCCGCGCGGCCAGCGCGCCCGGACCACTACCGCATACATCGTCAAAGCCAGTCCGGCACAAGTGAATCGCGCGAACAGGACCAGGATCGGCGGTGCCGCCCCGACCCCGATGATCCCGGCGATGAACGCACTGCTCCACATCAGGACGAAGGCCACCGGGGCCACGATCTCGGAGGTCGCCACCATCTCTGAGGTATCGGAGAATCGCGCTCGCACGACCCCTCCTTTCGAGTAACCATTTGAACCGGTTACTACGGTGGCAGCACCCCAGTAACCTGTCAAGGCGGTTACTATGGCGGTGTGTACACATTCGTCAGCGGCAATACGGCTCTGGATTTCGCCGGAACGGTCCAGCATCGCGACACCACCCCACTCGACCTGCTGAGTTGTCCAGGGGATCTGGACGGGTGGCTGCTGGAGGCCGGCGTCCTCGACAACGACGCACACTGCGGCACAGCCGAATTCGAGTCCGCGATCGAACTGCGGGAGGCGATCTACCGGCTGGCCCGCGACGCCGCCGAGGAATGGCGCTGGCATGCGGCCGATGTCGAGTTGATCAACCGCGCCGCCGCCGGGCACCGGCCGAGGCCCGTCCTGCGCGACGACGCCACCGTCCAGCATCTCGGCACCTGTGCGCAGGCGCTGGCCGCACTCGCCGCGGACGCCGTCGAACTGCTCGGCGGACCCGATCGCGGTCGCGTCGAACAGTGCGGGCGCGAGGGCTGTACCCGCCTGTACGTCGACACATCCCGGGCCGGTTCGCGCCGGTGGTGCGATATGGCGATCTGCGGCAAC
>JAFMQT010000331.1:0-3372 GCA_017354515.1 Nocardia sp.
TTTGCTGCGGTGCGAATCCACTTCCCGCACAACAGCACAGATACCGTTCAGCGGCCCCTTCGGGAAGACGACGACATCACCCGGACCGTACGCTCGAAATCCCATACCTCCACGATAGGCGCTCGAGCCCCGCCGCCGCGGGAGATCGGCGTGCGCGCCGCGATTGCCCGGTCAGAAATTCAATCACTGTTCGCCCGAAGGTTGCTTCGGTCTCATTCGTTCTCATGTCGCTGCTCGCGATGGAATGCTGTGCGCATGTGGCAGATGTATGTGTTCCTGTGGGCTCACCCGGGGATGGAGCGGGCGCTGAGCGATTACGAAGACGCGGTTCTCGCCCTGGTCGGCGAGCATGGCGGGCAGGTTCTGCAGCGCTCCAGAGCCGACGGCCTCGACGGGCGTCCGGTCGAGATCCAGCTGCTGCAGTGGGCCACACAGGACAGGTTCGACGGCTACATCGCCGATCCGCGCCGCACCCGGTTGGCCGATGCTCGCGATCGGGCGGTCGCCCGCACCGAGATCGTTCCGGTGCGGCCCGTGTGAGTGCGGTGTCGTCCTTCCGGCTCTGGTTACCATGACCGGCATGGCTGAGATCACAGTGGAGCGGCGCGCGGCGGTCGCGGTGGTGACGGTATCGGATCCGGATCGTCGAAACGCGTTGACGCTGAAGCTTTCCGAGGATCTGGCGTGGGCGATCGCCGACGCCGAACGCGATCCGGCGGTGCATGCGGTGGTGGTGACCGGGGCACCGCCGGCGTTCTGCGCGGGAGCCGATCTCAGTGCGCTCGGCGCGGCCGCCGAGGAGGGCCTGCGCCGGATCTACGGCGGCTTCCTGGCGGTCGCCAACTGCACGTTGCCGACGGTGGCGGCGGTCGGCGGCGCGGCGGTGGGCGCCGGGCTGAATCTGGCGCTGGCCGCCGATGTGCGGATCGCGGGGCCCCGCGCCCGGTTCGACGCCCGATTCCTGAAGCTGGGCATCCATCCCGGAGGTGGGATGACGTGGATGCTGCCGCGTCTGGTGGGGCCGCAGCAGGCGGCGGCGATGACCCTGTTCGGGGAGATCCTCGACGCCGAGGCCGCATACCGAGCCGGTCTCGCCCATCGCGTGGTCGACGGCGAGCACGACGAACTGATTTCCGCCGCAGTGGAATTCGCTTCCGGCGCCGCGCAGGCACCGCGGGATCTACTGATCACCACCAAGCGGACGATGGGCCTGACGGCTGCCCTGGACTCGCACGCACGGGCGGTGGACGCGGAGATCTCCCCGCAGCTGCGCTCGGTGGACTCCCCCGAGTTCGCGGCGCGGCTGGCGGCGATGCAGACCAAGATCAGCAAGCGCGGATGAGAACCATCTTCTCTATAAAGTAGAATCACCTTGGTCGTCTGTCGCCCGGCCGGGGCGCCCGACCGGAGGAGAGACCGTGAGTGTGGAGAGCACCCCCGCCCAGCGCCGCCGCCATGTCCTGACCGAACTGGGATTCGGCACCGAACGCGTAGGCGATGATCTGCACGGACACGGCCGCATCACCGAGCACATGCTGGTCCCGGGTACCGGGCATTTGCGAACCTCGATTCTGGCGGTGTGGGCCGATACCATCGCCGGACTGCTGGCCTCGCTGGTGATGCATCCGCGCATCCCGGTCACCTTGGAACTGGATGTGAACCTGTATCGCCCGGCGCCGGCCCGTGGGCAGGTGCACGCGATCGGCAAGACCGTGAAGGTGGGGCGGTCTGTTTTCGTCGCCGAGGTCGAATTCGCCGTCGACGGTGAACCTTTGGCGGTGGCGGGTGCCTCATTCATGGTCGCCCCCGACCCCGAACTGCAGCTGCGGCGGGCATTCACGGTCGAGTTGCCCACCACCGAACCCCAGCTGACCGCTCCCCTGGCCGAACGCACCGCCTGCGAGCGTGTCGCTCCCGGTGTGGCGACACTGCCCAGGACCAAGGAAGTGCTCAATGCCGCCGGCAGCGTCAACGGCGGCCTGATCGCGCTGGTCGCCGAGGAAGCGGTGCTGTCCCTGGCCCCCGGGGACAGTCTGTGCATGCTGGGCCTGCGCTATCTGCAACCGGCCAAGGTCGGCCCGGTCACCGCAGCCGCCACCCTGCGTGGCGGGGTGGGCCGCGCCGAAATGCGCGATACCGGCAACGGCAATCGCCTGGCCACCGTCGCCACCGCCCGCACCTTCGGCGCCGGCGGATAACCACCCGCCACCTGGCCCGTCGCGGCTCGGGCCTACAGTTCGATCATGAGTATCGCGACACCGTCGCCCGTGGGCCGCGAACTGCGTCAGTGGCGGCTTCGCCGGCGCCTGACCCAGCTCGCGCTGTCCGAACAGGCCGGAATCAGTACTCGTCATCTGAGTTTCATCGAGACCGGGCGGACCAGGCCGTCACCGGATGTCATCGTGAAACTGGCCGAACAGTTGGAAGTTTCACTCGACGAGCAGAACAATCTGCTGCTGGCCGGTGGTTACGCACCCCGCCATCCGCGCCGAGCACCCGACGACCGCGATCTGGCCCCGGTGATGGACGGATTGCGGACGCTGCTCGATGCGCACGAGCCGTTCCCGGCGCTGCTGATGGACGACCACTGGGACGTCATCGACGCCAACTCGGCCACCGATGTCCTGCTGCACGGGTGCGCACCGGCGCTGCTGGAACCGCCCGTCAACGTGCTGCGCCTGACCTTCCACCCCGCCGGGCTCGCACCCCGGATCATAAATCTGGACCAGTGGGCGGCGCGTCTGATTCACCAACTGGCACAACGACTTCGATCCAGCACCGATCCCCGCCTGGCCGAGTTGTTCGACGAGATCACCGACTACGTTCCCGCCGGCACACCGGCTCCCGCCGACGGCCCGGTGCTGACGCTGAATATGCGGCACGGGGACAGCGTGCTCCGGCTGGTCAGTGTGGCCGCGCGGATCGAGAACGCCCAGGACATCACCCTCGACGCCCTGCACCTGGAGACCTTCCTGCCCGCCGATGCGGCCACCCGCGCACTGCTGACGCGGTGACCCGGACATTACCCGGCGGGTAATCGACCCTGCTACCGGCTCCGGCGATCATCGACTCCATCACCGAGACTCATCTCCAGGAGCCACCGATGCCCGCATACGCCGTAGCCCACCTGAACGATGTCGACACCACCCACCCCGATATCGCCGAATACCTGCACCGCATCGACGCCACGCTCGCCGAGTTCGGCGGCCGATTCCTCGTTCACGGTCAGCCACAGACGGCGGTCGAGGGCACCGGCTGGGCGATCGTCGTCGAATTCCCCGATCACACGGCGGCACGAGCATGGTATGACAGCCCCCGCTATCAGGCGATAGTGCCGCTGCGGCGGGCGCATTCCAGCGGCGCGGTGGTCAT
>JAFMQT010000331.1:3382-5573 GCA_017354515.1 Nocardia sp.
CTGCGGCGATGACCACGTCGCCACGGACGCGCTGGCCGCCGCACCCGATGGCGCGGCCGCACGGGACGACAATCCCGATCCGGCCGCGTTGATGCCGTTCGCCGGTTCGCTGGGGATCCGGTTCACCGAGACCGGGAGGGACCGGGTCGTCGGGACCATGAGCTGGTCCCGCGACAAATGCACCGCGGGTGACATATTGCACGGCGGAGCGCTGATGTCACTGGCCGACAGTGTCGGCGCGCTGTGCGCCCACCTGAATCTGCCACCGGACGCGAGCACCTCGACCATCGAATCGAAAACCAACTTCGTGCGCGGTGTGCGCGCAGGACAGGTGACCGCGACCGCACGTCCCGTGCACATCGGAGGTCGCACGATCGTCGTGCAGACCGAAATCACCGACAGCGCGGGCAAACTCGTCGCGCTCGTGATCGCGACCCAAGCCGTGATCGCCGCTCGGCCAGCATCCTAGGACGGCAGTATCGCGGCTGCGCATCGGGCGGACCGTGCGCTCGCCACGCGAGCAAATGCACTCGCCAACCTGGCCGTGACGACGCTCCCCCGCTCCAACGAAACGCGAAGCCGTGTCGCGCACACAACGCACTCGCCGCCGTCTCCTCGAGGTGGCGCGCCGCTCCGGTGAAAGCCCGCCACGGGCAAATGCACTGGCCGACGGGCATCCCCACGCTCACCGCCGGTGCCGGCCGGATACGGGTAGCGTTGTGCGCGATGAACACCGCGCCCGAGGCCCTCACCACCGATATCGCCGTACCGGATGTCGTGCGCACCGAATTGCGCCGCGGCGTGGGCAGTGTGCTGGTCGACACGGTCGCACTGCGGATGGTGCGCGAACGCTTCGACACCGAGCAGGCGAGCGCGCTGGCGCGGTATCTGGCGGCCTCGCAGTCACCGAATACGGTGCGCGCGTATCGATCCGACTGGGTCGGGTGGTCGGCATGGTGTGCGGCCGAGGGCCGGCGGGCGCTACCCGCCGAAGCGGTGGATGTGGCGGTCTATCTGGCCGCGGCGGCGGATGCTCGAAAACCGTCCGGGCAGTGGGCATTCGGGCCCGCAACCCTCGAACGCAAATGCGCGGCGATCGCGGCGGTACACGCGGCCAACGGGCTACCGTCCCCCACTCGTTCGGATGTGGTGCGCTTGACCGTGCGCGGTATCCGCCGCACCCGCCGCACCGCCCCGGCCCGCAAACGACCGGTTCTGCTGCACACCCTCGAGCAGCTGCTGGATGTCCTTCCGGAACCGGGCTGGCCCGCCGAACCCGCGCGCCGGCGTGATCGGCTGCTGCTGCTGGTCGGGTTCGCGGGAGCGCTGCGCCGCAGTGAGCTGGCGAGCCTGCGGATCGGCGATATCGCGGTCGATGTCGATCACGGCACCGGTGAGCCGGTGCTGCTGGTGCGGCTGCCGTCCACGAAAACCGATCCGGCCGGCGTGGCCGGGCAGGTCGTCGCGTTGCCACGGGGTCGGCATCCGGCAACGTGTCCGGTGTGCGCGTTCGCCGAATGGATCGAATTGCGTGAGATCCATTGCGGCGGTGGGCTCGACGCGCTGCGAACCTGGGCCGGGCACACCGCGCCGGTGGGCGATATTCACCGCTGCCACGGGTTCACCGGCGCGGTCGAACTGGCTGCGGATGCCCCGCTGTTCCCGCCGATCACGCGGCACGGAGGTATCGGCGCCGAGCCGATGTCCGGTCGCGCGGTCGCCGAACTGATCAAGCGGTACGCCGGCCGCGCCGGGCTGGATCCGGCCCTGTTCTCCGGGCATTCCCTGCGCGCCGGTTTCGCCACCCAGGCCGCGCTCGGTGGCGCCAGCGACCGCGAGATCATGCGTCAGGGCCGCTGGTCCAACCCCCGCACTGTGCACGGATACATCCGCACCGCCAACCCGCTCGAGGACAACGCCGTCACCAAACTCGGCCTATGAGCGCTCGACACCGCGAAAATCGCGCTCTACCTGCGTCATTCCAGCATTCCGCGGAAGGTCGGACAGTTAGTATCCGATGCACCATGGCTACCCATCGATTCACCGGCCGCGACGGCACCGAGCTGGCCTGGCATGAGACCGGGCGCGGGCGACCGCTCATCTTCCTGCCGGGCTTCGGCGGACTGGGCTCGCGCATGCTCGAGTACGGCCCGCCGGCCCGGATCGCCGAACACGGATATCGCGTCCTGCT
>JAFMQT010000332.1 GCA_017354515.1 Nocardia sp.
GTCGCACCCCCGCCGCCGCCCCCGGCGCCGGTCTACGCGGACAACCTGGACGGCTGGATCCACCAGGCGCTCGACATCATGGCCGCGCACGGCATTCCGGGCAGCTACGACGGCATCATGCGCAACATCCAGCGTGAGTCCTCGGGCAATGTGCAGGCGATCAACCTCTACGACTCCAATGCCGCCGCCGGCATTCCGTCCAAGGGGCTGCTGCAGATCATCGACCCGACCTTCCAGGCCTACCACGTCGACGGCACCTCCTGGAACATCTGGGATCCGGTCGCCAATATCGCCGCCTCCTGCAACTACGCGGCGGCCCGCTACGGCTCGATGGACAACGTCAACTCGGCGTACTGACCGTCGCCGTCATCGGCTCGCGCGAGTGACCCGCACCGGTCCCGAACCGGTGCGGGGTTCCCGCTTCCCGGCCCCGAACTGCACCGTTCTAGGGTGGTCGCATGACCGACCATCAGCTGGGTTTCTCCACCCGCGCCGTGCACGCCGGATACGATCCCGACCCGCGCACCGGCGCGGTGAACGTGCCGATCTACGCGAGTTCGACCTTCGCCCAGGACGGTGTCGGAGGCATGCGCGGCGGATTCGAATACGCCCGCACCGGCAATCCGACCCGCTCCGCGCTGGAGGCCAATCTGGCCGCGCTGGAATCGGGGCGGTTCGGCCGGGCCTTCTCATCCGGGATGGCGGCCACGGACTGTACGTTGCGGGCCACCCTCCGCCCGGGTGATCATCTGGTCATCCCGGACGACGCCTACGGCGGCACCTTCCGGCTCATCGACAAGGTGTTCACCCAATGGGGGATCGAATATTCGGTCGCCCCGGTCTCCGATCCGGACGCGGTGCAGGCCGCCATCGGGCCGAATACCAAGTTGGTGTGGCTGGAGACGCCGACCAATCCGCTGCTCAATATCGGCGATATCGCGACGCTGGCCGATATCGCGCACGAAGGCGGCGCGAAACTGGTGGTGGACAACACCTTCGCCTCCCCGTATCTGCAGCAGCCGCTGCCGCTGGGGGCCGATATCGTGCTGCATTCCACGACCAAGTATCTCGGCGGCCATTCCGATGTCGTCGGTGGTGCGCTGGTCACCGACGACGAGGAGCTCGACGCCGCCTTCGCGTTCCTGCAGAACGGGGCCGGTGCGGTCCCCGGACCTCATGATGCCTTTCTGACGATGCGCGGCATCAAAACCCTTGCGGTGCGCATGGATCGGCACTGCGACAACGCCGAGGCCATCACCGCGTTCCTCGCCGATCATCCGAAGGTCGCCCAGGTGATCTATCCGGGTCTGGCCGACCATCCCGGAAATCCGGTGGCGGGCAAGCAGATGCGCCGCTTCGGCGGCATGATCTCGGTGCGCCTGCACGGTGGCCGGCAGGCCGCGCTCGACTTCTGCGCCGGCACCCGGATCTTCACCCTGGCCGAATCACTCGGCGGGGTGGAATCGTTGATCGAACACCCGGGTGCGATGACGCACGCCTCCACCGCGGGGTCCGAACTCGAGGTGCCGGCGGATCTGGTGCGGCTGTCGGTCGGCATCGAGGATGTCGACGATCTGCTCGCCGATCTGGAACGCGCACTGGGATAAGGGGATTCACGCCGACAGGGGCCGCACCGTTGCCGGTGCGGCCCCTGTCGTGGCTGTATCAGACGCTCGGCCGGGCTGCTGCCGACCGGACCGAGCGGGCCCGGGAACGCGCAGGGCGGCTCCAGACGGCACTGCCGCCGCCGTTCGCGCTGTTCCCAGCAGTCATCTCGTCGTAGCGGTCAGCTGTGGTAGGGCTCGGCGCTGACCAGTGTCACCTTCATCGTATTGCCGTTGGGCAGGCGGTATTCGCGGGTCTCGCCGACCTTCGCGTCGATCAGCGCGCCGCCGAGCGGGGAGTTCGGTGAGTAGGTTTCCAGATCCGATCCGCCCAGGCCTTCCTCGCGGGTGGCGATCAGGAAGGTCTCGGTGTCGGTCTCGTCGCCGTCGTAGTAGACCTTGACCACCGAACCCGGCAGTGCGACACCGGATTTGGTCGGTGCGACGCCGACCTTGGCATTGTTCAGCAGCTCCTGCAGCTGTCGGATGCGGGCCTCCTGCTGGCCCTGTTCCTCGCGGGCGGCGTGGTAGCCGCCGTTCTCCTTCAGGTCGCCTTCCTCGCGGCGTTCGTTGATCTCGGCCGCGATGACCGGACGATTGGCGATGAGCGCGTCGAGTTCGCTCTTGAGCCTCTCATGCGACTCCGGTGTGAGCCAGGTCACTTGCGTCTCAGTCATCTCGATCACTCCCTAGTAGTTGTTCCCGGCGCGCCGGGGTTCGTGATACCCGTCGCCTGCGCGAGCACACCCTGTCCGCGCACAGCAACAGTCGACGGCTGAAGCGATTCGGGGGATTGATGGTTGAATCCCAGCGGTCTCGCGGGCGTTGTGCGCCCGAGACACCGGCGAAAGCGCTGGCCGTCAATGCAGCAAACACGGCCCCGAGCCCTCGGAACCGTGTTCGCGCCATTCTAGCACGAATTGGAAAAATGCAGGTAGAAGCGTTGATACTGGGCGGTTTATCCAGCTTTGAGATAGGCGGGGATCCGGTCGCCGCAACCGTAGATATTCCCGTTGGCCGGACGCTCGGTGGTACGCACCGTGGTGGTCAATTCGACTGTGCCGTTACCCGATCCGGGGATCAGCAGTTCCCGGCGGCCGATCTCGCCGCCATCGGCGTCCATCCCGCGCACCAGGCACACCACCGGCCGGTCCGGATGTTTGCGGGTCAGGGTGAAGTGCACGCTGACCGTGGAATCGTCGACGACGGTGTATCCGAGTTGGTTGGGGTCGATGTCCTTGGACCCGAACTGCCGATATCCCACGTAGGCCACGATCAGGCCCGCGATCACCACGCCGATCCCGAGCAGGATCGGGATCGGGCACCGATGGCGCGCCGGTTTCGCCCCGTACCGATCCGATACCCGGTCCGGGTGCGATGTCTGGCTCATATCTGGTCGCTCCCGTATCGATCAGGGGGTAGGTCGGAACAAAAGGCGGTCGAATGGAACTATAGGGAATGCAGTTGGTGATACCGGCGTGCCATCAGGGCACGACCGAGGCTTCGAGGTGAACGGTGAGCAACGAGGTGAACGACAAGTGAGTGGCGGCTCGAACGCTACCGGCCTGCGCCTCATGGCGGTCCATGCCCATCCCGACGACGAGTCCAGTAAGGGAGCCGCGACCACCGCGAAGTACGCCGCCGAGGGTCACGACGTGATGGTCGTGAGCCTGACCGGCGGTGAGCGCGGCTCGATCCTCAATCCGGCGATGGACACCCCCGGCATCATCGAGCGGATCGAGGAGGTCCGGCGCGCGGAGATGGCCGCCGCGGTGCAGGCGCTCGGGGTGCGGCACCACTGGCTCGGATATGTGGATTCCGGTCTGCCCGAAGGGGATCCGCCGCCACCGCTGCCCGAGGGCAGCTTCGGGCTGGTGCCGGTCGAGGAGGCCGCCGAGGCGTTGGTGCGGGTGGTCCGGGAATTCAAACCGCATGTGATCACCACCTACGACGAGAACGGCGGCTATCCGCATCCCGATCACATCATGTGCCACCGGGTATCGGTGGCGGCCTTCGAGGCGGCCGGTGACCCCGAGCGATTTCCGGACGCCGGTCCGCCGTGGACACCGTTGAAGCTGTACTACAACCACGGCTTCAGCCTGCGGCGCATCGAGGTGTTCTCCGAAGAGTACGAACGTATGGGTGAACCCTTCCCGATGCGCGACTGGATGGAGCACATTCGCGATCGCGTCCGCGAACACGGAGATGTGATGGCCCGGGTGACCACCCAGGTCACCTGCGGCGATTACTTCAAACAGCGAGATGAGGCGCTGCGCGCGCATGCCACCCAGATCGACCCCAACGGCATGTTCTTCGCCATCCCGCTGGAACTGCAGCAGCGGCTGTGGCCGACCGAGGAATTCGAATTGGCGCGCACCCGCGTGCGTACCGCGATTCCCGAGCACGATCTGTTCGCCGGGATTTCCGGCGCGCAGGAGGCCGAATCCGGCGCCGCCGCGGCTCGCGCGGGCGAGGAGGCCGTCCGATGATCGGCGTCGCGCTCGCCCACGCGGAACTGCTGGCGCAGAACACCACCAACAATCCGACCGGGCCCGAATTCGGCAAGGCCTCGCCGATCGGTTTGGTGATCGTCCTGGTGCTGCTGGTCGGTACCGCACTGCTCATCCGCTCGATGAACCGGCATATCAAGGGCCTGCCGGCCGATTTCTCCCGGGAACATCCCGAACCGGACCAGGAAGCCGACGAGGGCACCGAACACGGTGCCGCGACTCCGGAGTCCGAGGCCGCCGCCGGGCCACCGGACGAATCGTCCGGCTCGGATTCGGAAAAAGCGGCCGAATGACAGCCATGATCATTTTCTCGCGGCCGGGAGCGCGGGAAAATTGCTTCTGGATCTCCCGGAATCGGCATGTGAGCATGGAGGATGCGAATCGTTCGCGGATTCGTGTATAGCCGCGATTTCGGATATTTCGGGCCGCCGATTCGGCACCTACCGCTCCACGCCGGATTCGATACGTGCGGGTAACTCCCGAATGGCATACACATTCCTGGTGGAAGCGTGCAGACTACGCGGAGCCATCGGGCATTTTCGCAACCCATATCGGGTCTACCTGTGGAAAGGAGTCGGCGAGTGTTCAGCCGCATCGCCATCGTGAACCGGGGTGAGGCCGCCATGCGCCTCATCCACGCCGTCCGGGATCTGGCCGCGGCGACCGCGACTCATATCGAGACCGTCGCTCTCTACACCGACGTCGACCGGAACGCGACCTTCGTGCGCGAAGCCGATATCGCCTACGACCTGGGCCCGGCCTCGGCCCGGCCGTATCTGGACCTGAAGGCGCTGGAAGAGGCCCTGGTCACGACCAAAGCCGACGCGGCCTGGGTGGGCTGGGGATTCGTCGCCGAGGACCCGGCCTTCGCCGAACTGTGTGACCACGTCGGCGTCACGTTCATCGGTCCGAACGCCGACGCCATGCGCAAACTGGGCGACAAGATCGGCGCCAAGCTGATCGCCGAGGAGGTCGGGGTGCCGGTGGCGCCCTGGAGTCGCGGTGCGGTCGAGACGCTGGAGGCGGCCACCGCGGCCGCCGCCGACATCGGCTATCCGCTGATGCTGAAGGCCACCGCCGGCGGTGGCGGCCGCGGCATCCGGGTGATCACCAGCGAGGCCGAACTGGCCGATGCCTACGAGCGCACCAGCCAGGAGGCCGCACGCGCCTTCGGCAGCGGTGTGGTGTTCCTCGAACGCCTGGTCACCGGCGCCCGTCACGTCGAGGTGCAGGTGATCGCCGACGGGCAGGGCACGGCGTGGGCGCTGGGGGTGCGTGACTGCTCGGTGCAGCGCCGCAACCAGAAGGTCATCGAGGAATCCGCTTCGCCGGTGCTGCGCGCCGACCAGGTCGCGGAGCTGAAGGGCTCCGCCGAGCGGCTGGCCGTCGCGGTCGGTTACCGCGGTGCGGCGACCGTCGAATTCCTCTACCACCCGGGCGAGGAGTTGT
>JAFMQT010000333.1 GCA_017354515.1 Nocardia sp.
CATAACGAATAAATCTCGTCAGATCACGTACCGGTAACAGTTGAAAGATCAGTTCCAGATAGATGGAACATTCATGTTTATGCAGGACAACTCGGTGGAACTCAACGTTACGGACCCGTGATTGGTTTAGCAAAATGTGACTCATATCACTGTTTAGAAGTGATCCACGCCGCAAAATTGCGTCCGGTATGCCCGCTTTTTCCGGTCCGGCACCGCCGGTCCGTCCGCGGCGGAACCATTCGCTAGTTCTCGGCTACCTTCATGGGCCACCGGTTCACCGTCGGTAGTGCCGCTGCCACCCCCACACTCCGCACGATTCGCCGGCGGTACTCAGTGGCCGGTGAGGCTTGCGCCGGGTCCGACGGGGCGCTGCCCGGACGATTCGACTGGGCGTACCCCAGCCAGCCCGAGGCCTCACACAGGACCTCAGTGGTACTCACCGCACCCTCCAGTACCAGCCCGCCGTATTCGGGCACAATGCTCATCACCGCACCGAGATGCTGCAGGCATCGACAAATTCCCAGTTCGTGGCCGAGTCGGCGGTACCTGTCCAATGCCGATGACCAGCACAGCAGTGCCCGGCGCGGCTCACCACGCATCCACCACAGCACACCCAGCAACTCGAAGGCATGGGCGCGACCGGACGGATTCCGGCCCGCACGCGTCAGCGCCAGGACCACGTCGAGGTGGTCGGCAGCCCGGTTCAGCCGGCCGCGATGCAGGTCCGCGATAGCCAGGTTCAGCAGAACACCCACCCGACCCGCGATATCGTTGGCCGGAGTGAACCACCACGCCCGTTCGAATCCCGCGATGGAACGCGCCAACGTCTCCTCGGGGTTCGCCGAGGACGGCCACGACCGCAGGTCCGCCAGTGCCTCGAGTTGGACTTCACGCGCTCGCGCAGCCGCGTACAGCCTGCCCAGTCGGGGACGTCCGCGACCGGCCCGCCACCGCCGCCGAACAGGCCGGACCCGGTCATCTGCCCGCACATCACCGAGCCCCTGGCGGATCCGCGCCACGGCCTCGATGGCGGGATACTCCGGCGATCCGAGGTCCACCAGTCCGGCGTTGATCGATTCCACACCGACGCGGGCATACCAGAGGTCCAAGGCATCGGCGATGCGCGCCAGTTCAGTGATATCGAGCGCGGGCCCCGGCCGGTCGCCGGTCACACCTGCCCGCAGCACCTCCTCGAGTCGAACGGCCGAGGCGGTGAACCACCGATGCGCTCCCGCGCCGAGGCGTTCGGAATCCAGGGCCACCGACCAGCGACCACTCCGGTCGGCGTAGTAACCGACCAGCGCCGGAAGTGCCGCACGCCACTGCGGGGCACTGTGTATTCCGGGATCGGTTCCGGCGGAACGCGATTGGGTTCCAGCGACGTCCTCGACCACCCGGTAGACATCCCCGCTCGCGGCGGCCAGGATCCCGGCTCGCACCAACTGTTCGATCACCGAGTTCGCGCCGCGGTACTGTGGTTCGTCGTCCGCCGGAAGGACGGTCGCACTGTCCAGCATCGCCGAGACCATCGCATACAGCGCGGCCGCCTCGTAGCTGCCGAACGGCAGTCCGCGCACAACACGAGCGATCGGGTCCCGATCGCAGGCCGGGTCCGGCTGTGCGACACCGGATCGGCTCGGACCGGGAACATGGTCCTCGTCGATTTCGGCGGGTGGCTGCACCAGATCCGCGGTCAGATCCAGTTCTCTGTCGATCCGCCTCCGCTCACGCCGCTCGGCGAATCCGGTCAGCCACATCAGAACCGGCGGAGCGATGATCAGCAGCCACGCCGCCCGCCCCACAAGCTGAGCCACCGACGCCGGCCACCCTCCGGCCTCGAACCGATCCTGTAGGACCCCGGCCACGATATTGATCACGAGCGACATCGACAGCGATGTCGTCAGACCGAGGAATCGCACCTTCCACCGCGATTCGGCCGGTCGCCGGAATATCCGCGGAAATTCGCCCGGTCCGTCGAACAGCGGCGCGCTCATCGGACGAATCCACCGGTCAGCCCCGGGACGAGCAGCCGACGCCAGCTCACAATCAACAGCAGTAGCGGCGGCACCGCACAGATGAGTCCGGCGGCCGCCAGCTGTGCCGCATTCTCCTGGAACTGCCGCGCCTCACCCCACAGCAACAGCGACCACGGACTCATATCGGCGCCGCTGACCATCAACCCGACGAAGAAGTCGTTCCACACCTGGACGAGTTCGAGGACGGCGACCGCTCCGATCGCCGGCCACGCCGCCACCGCGGCTCGCCCGACCATGGTCCACGGCTGCACCAGAACTCCCGCGCCACCCGCGTCCCGGGGCGCAAGTAACGCGCCGCGCAGGATCAAGATGGCGATCGGCAACCCGATCGCTGCGTGGACCAGGATAAGCGCGGACACCGAGGACGCGGGCATACCCAGTGATTCGAGTTCGCGACGGATCGGCCCGACATACATCTGAGCCGGCAGGACGGTGAGCACCACCAGGCCGACAACCGACGCGCGCGACCACCACCTTTCGGTCGACACCGCCGCGAGGCGATGGGCCACCGGAAAGGCAAGGCCTACAACGACAATCGTGGCTCCCACCGCGACCGCACCGGTTGCCAGCATCGCCTGCCAGAGTTCGTGGTGGCGCAGCACCGATTCCCGGCCGGTGAAGGCCGGTCCGCCGGTTCCGACCCAACTGAAGGCCGCCAGCGCCAGTAACGGGCCCACCGACAGCAGTGCGGCCACAGTAACCGCGGCCGTACCTCTCACCGAGCGGCGCGGACGTACCGGAGCCGCCGGTACCCGGTGCAACCAGCCGACCCGATGGCGACGTACATCGGTCTGCAACAACCACGCCGCGATACCGACCAGCACCACAAGCGGCAGCGAGTAGGCCGCGGCCACACCAGGATCCGCGGCCGGATCCGACACCAGCCGCCACCATTGGACGGTCGCCGAATCGAGTGTGTACTGCAGCGATCCGGGCACCACTACCAGAATGATGTCGAAAATCCGGGCGGCGGCGACGGCCACGACGAGTCCGAGAATCAGGAAGACCGGCCGCATCAGTTCGAACAACCGCATCCGGACCCGCCGCGCACTACCCGCGTCCAGCACATATCCGAGTCGGACCGGATCGGATTCGATGACCGCGACCGCGGCCCGGAACAGCGCGAACAGCGCGCCCAGCCAACTCCACGCGAAGGCCGCGATCAGCAACACCATCAGCCAGAGCCGCTCGCCGCTGATCCCCGGCAACGGAGCCCTCGCGCCCGGATATTCGCCCAGTAGACGAAATGCCAGGCCCGCCACGAATGGCGACACCGCGAACGGCAGGACCAAAGGCTGCCAGGGACACCAGTGGGCGCGGCTCCACCACGCCAGCTCGAGGGCCACGACCAGAATCACGAGCGCGCACAGCACCCAGATCACGGTGCGCACATAGGGACCGAGCCAGTTCTCGTTCAAATCCATTGCCGCTCCGGCAATTCCGGCGAAGAAGAGTGCCACCGCGACCGTCCATGCCGCCGGTTGCCACCGCGGTCGCCGATGCCCGCCACCGCCGCCTCGCACGATCCAGGACGACAACACACTTCGCCACCGCGGCGACCGACCACGCCAGATCGCCGCGGAAAAGGTCCGGATCGGCGGGTCGTGCTTCCACAGCTGGGACCAGAGCGCGACCGCGACCACCGCCAGCCCGCACCAGGTCACCAGGAGCGGACGCGAGCAGACGGCCAGCCACAATGTCGTGGCGGCCGGTCCGAGCAGAAGCAGTCCGATCAGCGCCGCCGCGACCGCGTAGACCGGCCATACCGCCCAGCGGCGCGGACGCCGGCCCGCGATCAGCGGACCGGCCGGCCGCACCGCCGCCACCTCGAGGTCGAGGCCGTGGGCGCGGATCAGATCGGAAGTCCGATCGCCGCTCATCGAATTCCTCCGTCGAAGTCTTCCAATGTCCGCACCGCTCGCTCCACGGCGGAATCGATACGTTCGGGATGACCGTCGCCGACCGTGACGAGCAGATCGGTCAGTGCGCGCCACAGTCCATCCCGTCGACCGGCCGTGCCCAGCAGATCGGCGAGATCGAAGTCCGTCCACGAACGTAGCTGTCCGGCAACCGGATCCAAAAGCGGCGGATGATCGGTGACGGTCCGCGTACTCGGCGCCAGGAAGCCGCCATAATCGGCGATCCAGCCCGAGACCGCGCCCGGAGCCGATAGCGCGGCCACGACCGGCATCACATCGCGCCGGGCCGAGGTGGTGGCCACGAGCACATCACCGGCACCGATCACCGGTGGCCGATGTCCGGCGGCGAACGCCTGGAACGGCATCACCCCGACCACCTCGGGAGAGCGGCGGCTGCGCCGCAGACAACTGCGCACGATCGGTTCCGCGAAATCCGGGGCCATCACCGCCGCCGCGGCGCGGTGTTCGAACACCGCCCGGACAGAATCGGGGAATTGGCTGGTGAGCGCACCCGCGATCCCGCCCGGGAAGGTACCGGCCGGTGCGCACAACTCGGCCATTCGGCGCATACTCGCCCGAACCGGGAGGCTGTCCCATTTGCGCTCCTGACCGGATTCGACCGCACCCTGCACCGCCAGTCTGCGGTATGCGCGCCGGGATCGACTGTGCAGGATGTTGCCGAAAAGGTCGGCCAGCACCCAGCCATCAGCGCCGCCCAGCGCGAACGGGCGCCGGGCGCTGACCTCGGCGACCCGATCGCGCCACTGGTCCAGCGGCCACCGCGCGGGATCCGCACCGCCGAAGGCTTGACGGTCGTACCAGATCAGGGATTTGTACGCCGACTTGAACGGAATCGCGTACAGAGCACCCCTGTGCCACACCAGATTACGCCAGACATCGGGATACCGCGGGCCGGTTCCGTCCTGCCACAACGTATCCGGGAAGGCTCGCAGCACCGAACCCGCCAGCGCATCGATCCGCCCGACCTCAGGCAGCATGATCAGATCGGGAGCCGAACGTCCGCGCGTGACCAGCGCGGTGTCGATGTCATCGCCCAGCGGTAGTACCGCGACGCCTCGCTCCGTCCCGGTATCGGTGAGGACCTTCCGGAACGCCGACAGTTCGGATCCACTCCAGGGGACCGCGATTCGCAGTTGCGACGAGGCACCGAACACTGTATTCGGTGCACATGCGGTGAGGATCGGAGCCAGTGCGGCCGCATGCAGAACGGCCCGTCGTGTCGTCATGCACACCCCCGCTGCCGGGCCCGGATTTCGGGCGCCGATAAACGAATGCCGGTCCGCGACATACGCGGACCGGCATCCGACTCATCGGTGCATACAGATTACCCTCATCGCCCCCGATACTCCGGCGGTTGCCACGGACGACCCTCGATACCGCCCTGGCTCGGCGGCTGCTGCTGCGGTGGGTTCGGCGCCGGGTAGTGCTGCGGGCCCGGCGCGGGCGGTGGGCTGGGCGGAATCGCAGCACCCGGGGTACGCGGCGGCAGTGGCGCGGCCAGCGGCGAGTCGACCGGATTGGCCGCCGCGGCCTCGGCCGCGCGGACCGCCCGCTCGGCCGCCGGAT
>JAFMQT010000334.1 GCA_017354515.1 Nocardia sp.
TGCCAAGGCGGTGCACGAATACCTGCAGACGTCCTACTTCGACGCCGGGTGAAAAAGGGCGCACCGGCGGTCGGCGCCGGTGGCGCGATGAGTACGACGGTCCGCGCAGCGGGCACCCCAGGTGCCCGTTTCGTTAGCCGCCGGGCGGCCCGGTACGATGGGCCACCGTTGTGTTTGTGCGCTGCCGGTACCGCTGTCGTCCGGCCGCGGCACACCTGGCGGGCCAGGCGGCCGCCGAGCGAACCGTCAACAAGGACGTACGTAAACCGGCGTGCGTGCCGAGGGTAGAAGAGAGAACGCGAGGAACAGCCCTATGGGTTCTGTGATCAAGAAGCGCCGTAAGCGGATGTCGAAGAAGAAGCACCGCAAGCTGCTTCGCCGTACACGGGTGCAGCGTCGCAAACTCGGCAAGTAAGCCCGCAAGCACGGTTTACGTGCCGCGAACGTTATGAGAGTCCGTCACCGCAGGTGACGGACTCTCATTTTCGATCACGGTGTATCCGAGGGTTTCCATTTCCGGCGACTGAAGTCATCGTTAGATCCTCGTTAAGCGACTGGTTCGGTTGTGCGCAAGCGTTACTCTGGTAACCGCGACATGATGAGCAGGGGTGTTCAGGTGGGAGTCGGCGTGGGCGCTGGTACGCAGGACGATCGATCGATCGGCGGTGAGGATCAGCTGCCCAAAGTCGTTCTCGTCACGGGTGCGAGCCGTTTCTTCGGCGGCAATGTGGTGACCAGGCTGGTCGCCGATCCGGATATCGAACGCGTCATCGCCGTGGATGCTCGAATGCCCAGCCGCGATCTGCTGCGCCGTATGGGCCGTGCCGAGTTCATTCGCGCCGATATCCGAAATCCGTTGATCCGCAAGGTAATCGATGGAAACAAGGTCGATACGGTGGTTCATCCCGCGGTGCTGTCGCGCCCGCCGAGTAGCGGCGGTAGGCCGGCGATGAAGGACTACAACGTCTTCGGTGCCATGCAGTTGATGGCGGCCTGCCAGAAAGCGACCACGGTGCGGCGGGTGGTGGTGCGCTCGTCCTCGGCGGTCTACGGATGCGGTCCCAAGGATCCGGCGAAGTTCACCGAGGAGATGAGCGCGCGCACGCCGCCGCGCGGCTGGTTCGCCCGCGACATGCTCGAGATCGAGGGGTTCGTCCGCGGTATGGCCCGTCGACGTCCCGATATCGCCGCGTCGATCCTGCGTTTCCCGCCGATCGTCGGATCGCGACTGGCCGCCCGCGGGGTGCAGTACTTCCGGTCGCCTGTAACGCCCACCATCTTCGGCCGCGATCCACGTATGCAACTGCTGCACGAGGAGGATTCGATCGCGGCGCTGACCCACGCCGCTCGCCACGCGCCCGGCGGTACCAGCAATGTCGCCGGCGATGGAACATTGGCGCTCTCACAAGCCATCCGACGCGCCGGTCGCGTCGAATTACCCGTGCCGATGGGTGTGTTCCGTTCAGTTGGTCGCTCGCTCATGGGGCCGGTGATGCGGGAATTCACCACCGAGCAACTCGACTACTTCCACTACGGCTGTGGATTGGACACCACCAGGATGCGTACGGAACTCGGCTTCGCACCGCGCTGGACGACGGTGCAGGCTTTCGACGACTTCATCGGGGGCGCAGCGTTGCGGCCCGTCATAGATCCGAACTGGATCGACGCCGCAGAGAAAACACTCCTCGGCCTCGTCGGGGCCGAGACGGGAGCATATCGATGAACGATGTGGCCAAGGTCATTCACCTGCACGAATCCGATTTCGAATCCCGGCCGCGACCGATTGCCCGCCCGTGGCCGCAGCGGTCGGCGCGCGAGCCGGTAACCTCGCTGACCGACCGCCTGGCCGAATCCGCCGAGCCGAGGTCGGTGGGGGATATGGTCCGCGGCGCGGTCGCCGGCGGTATCCGCGACGCCGCCCGGTTCGCCCGCCGCCGGGTCACCGGCGACTATTCGGTCGACGAGTTCGGCCTGGACGCGCATCTGGTGGAATCGGTCATCCTGCCCACCCTGCGCCCGCTATCGCAACTGTGGTTCCGGGTGGAGGTCAACGGGATCGAGAACATTCCGGCCTCCGGCGGTGCGCTGGTGGTGTCGAATCACGCCGGGGTGGTCGCGCTGGACGGCCTGATGCTGCAGCTCGCGGTGCACGACCACCACCCGGCCAACCGCATGCTGCGGCTGCTGGCCGCGGATCTGGTCTTCGAGACCCCGGTCGTCGGCGGTCTGGCCCGCAAGGCGGGGCACACCCTGGCCTGCCCGGCCGACGCCGAACGATTATTGCGTTCGGGACAGGTGGCCGGCGTTTTCCCGGAGGGATTCAAGGGCGTCGGCAAGCCCTATGCCGCGCGCTACAAATTGCAGCGGTTCGGTCGCGGCGGGTTCGTTTCGGCCGCGGTGAAAACGGGCGTGCCGATCATTCCCTGCTCGATTGTGGGATCCGAGGAAATCTATCCCAAACTGGCCGATATCGCACCACTGGCGCGGTTGCTGGGGCTGCCGTATTTCCCGGTGACTCCGACGTTTCCGCATCTGGGTCCGCTGGGTTTACTTCCGCTGCCGTCGAAATGGACCATCGAATTCGGTGAACCGATTTCCACCGGAGAATATTCGGCCGAGGCCGCCGATGATCCGATGACGATGTTCGATGTTACCGATCAGGTGCGCGAGACCATTCAGCAGACGCTGTACAAACTCCTAAACAAACGACGGAATCCGTTCACCGGCTGAATAATTCGCCGACCTAACCGCAGCGGCGGCCGGGCCTATCCGGCTTCTTGGCGTTTGCGAGTGACCACCGCCGCCACCGCGCCACCGGCCGCACCCAATGCCAACGCGGTGGGTACGCCGATTTTTGCGGCCTTGCGGCCGGTGCGGAAATCGCGAATCTCCCAGCCTCGATTCTTGGCCACCTCACGCAGATCCGAATCGGGGTTGATCGCCACCGAGGTGCCCACCAGCGACAGCATCGGCACATCGTTGTGGCTGTCGGAATAGGCCGTGCAGCGCTTGAGATTCAGGCCCTCGCGAATCGCTAGCGTGCGCACCGCGTGCGCCTTGCCGAGGCCGTGCAGGATATCGCCCACGAGCCGCCCGGTGAAGATCCCGTCCTCGCTCTCGGCGACCGTCCCCAGCGCCCCTGTCAGCCCCAGCCGTTTGGCGATGACCTGCGCCAGTTCGACCGGAGTCGCGGTAACCAGCCACACCTGCTGACCGGCGTCCAGATGCATCTGGGCCAGTGCGCGGGTGCCGGGCCAGATCTTGTCGGCGATGATCTCGTCGTAAATCTCCTCGCCGAGGGCGGCCAATTCGGCGGTGGAGCGGCCCGCGATGAACGACAGCGCCTTCTCCTTACCGCTGGCCATATCGCCTTGGCTCTCCTTGCCGGTGACCCGGAATTTGACCTGTTTCCAGGCCATATCGGCCAGATCGGTGGTCCGGAAGTATTTGCGGGCCGCCAGACCGCGTGCGAAATGCACGATCGACGCGCCCTGGACCATGGTGTTGTCGACGTCGAAGAATGCCGCTGCGGTCAGGTCGCTCGGCGGGCGAGCCGCGGGCGGGACGTCCGCCCCCTCCCCGAGATCGGAATCGGTGAATTCCCCCTCGGCCAGTTCGGCCTCGGCCAATTCCGCATCGTGCAGTGCGAGGGCCGCGTCCGCACTGGCCTCACCCGCCAGATTGGCCCGGACTTCCTCTTCGCTGGGACCGAACGGGTTGCGTGCGATCCGGGTCAGCTGACCGGACAGACGACTCTGCCCCCAGCGCGCCGGGAATTCGCTGAACCTGCCCGCGATCGACCCCGTCCTCGCATCTTTCGATCGTTCCGGCACCCGTACCTCCGCCTGTTCGCGCGATCTCCTCAACACTAGCCGAGCGGACCTGCCCGCGAGGCTCGCCGGTCACTGTGCTCGGTGTGGTTTCAGCGACTCAAATCGGCCCGCAGCCGGGGCTCGTCGACATCGAAGTAACTGTGCTCGCGGCCGTCGAGCAGCACCACCGGAAGCCGGTCGCCGAACTCCGCACGCAGACCGGGGTCGGTCGCGACGGCCTCGTCGACATCGAGAGTTTCCGGTCGCAGACCGTAGTCCGCGCAGATATCGCGCAACTGGGTCAGTGCGATCGCACACATACCGCATCCCGCGCGGGTCAGCAGCGTCACCGAATGATTGGCAGTACCCATATCGCCATTAAATGTCACGACACCGACAGCGTGCTATTCGGCGTATATGCGGGGCGGAAGTCGGCGTCGGCCGCATACCGGAATGGGTGTGGCGCCTCGCCTGGCACGGGATCGGATACGAGGGCCGGAATGTGAACAGGCATTCGCCGAGGCGATGCGGGGAGAGTGACTGAATTCACCGACTTTGTGCAGGGCTTCACAAGCGGTTACGGTGGTGACAAGCAACCCGCCTGCTCCGGCGGCGGACGCACACCGTACCCCAATACCGACTCCGCGCCGATGCCGACGTCCCATCCGGTATCAGCGGCGGATCAAGCGAAAGCCCGGACCCACCCCCGGCCGGACGAGGAGCCGAACGACGTGACAGAGCAACATGAGACGCCCGGTGGCGTCTCCGGTGTCGCTCTGACCAATGTTTCCGGCAGGTCCGTCAACAAGGACATTCCGCAGGCTACGGTGACCCGATTGGCCACCTACCTCCGGGTGCTCGCCGGACTGGCCGACGAGGGTGTGCACATCGTATCGAGTGAGGAACTGGCTGTCGCGGCGGGTGTCGGTTCGGCCAAACTTCGCAAGGATCTGTCTTTCCTCGGCCCCAACGGAGTTCGCGGCGTCGGTTACGACGTGGCCAAACTCCGCGCCCGGATCGAGAATGTGCTGGGCCTGTCCGACGGGCATCGGGTGATCCTGGTCGGCGCCGGGAATCTCGGCCGGGCCCTGGCCGGTTATGGCGGATTCTCCCGTCGGGGATTCGTCACGGTAGGCATCTTCGACAACGATCCCCAGGTCGTCGGCTCCTCGGTAGCCGGGCTGCGGGTCCGCGACACCGCCGAATTGCGTGCCGAGGTCGCCGCCCTCGCCCCCACCATCGCGGTACTCACCGTGCCCGACGCGGCCGCGCAGGGCGTCTGCGACGAACTGGTCGCGGTGGGTATGCGCTGCATCCTCAGTTTCTCGCCGGTGGCCGTGGAGGTTCCGGCCACAGTCGAGGTGCGCCGGGTCGATCTCGCCGCCGAACTGCAGTTGCTCTCGTTCGAACGGGCTCGCAACGCCGAGGTCGAGACCGCCGATCCGGATCCGGCGGCGTTCGACGCCGAGCCGGTCGACGGAGGCGAGAGCGTGGTCCCGGTGCCCGCGTTCGGCCGGCGTGCACCCGGTCGCGTGGTGCGTCCCCCGGCGGCCCAGCATCAGACCAACACCCGCAAGACCACATCGCATTCGGCAGCGGAGCCGGTCGGTTGCGGCGCGCCCGGCGGGCCCGGAGGCGGAAGCTTGCGTAACCACGTAGGGCCCTCGGAAGCGCCGCCATTGAACCGGGCCGCGCCCGGCGGGCCCGGAGGCGGAAGCTT